>NZ_JBHIMS010000027.1:0-4037 GCF_042194285.1 Bartonella sp. MM97QHHN
GCAAAAGAACTCAATATTCCCATCATTGCTCTGTCACAACTTTCGCGTCAAGTTGAAAACCGAACCGATAAACGTCCACAATTATCCGATTTACGTGAATCTGGTTCAATCGAGCAAGATGCCGACATTGTTCTGTTTGTTTATCGTGAAGAATACTATCTCAAAAATGAAGAACCAAAAGAAGGCACTGCTGAGTATAGCAAGTGGCAAGAGGCAATGGAGCAAGCCAAGGGTAAAGCCGAGGTTATTATAGCAAAACAACGCCATGGTCCGACAGGAATCGTTCCCCTTGCCTTTCAATCCGATTTTACACGCTTTAGTGATTTATAACATAATGTAACACTTTAAATAATTGTTATTAGACAACTGAAAACATTGTAAAAACACATAAAACATGTTATGATCTTTACATCATTTAATGGGACTTACAAACATGCTTAATAAAGTGATTTTAATTGGTCATTTAGGTGCCAATCCAGAAAGCAAAACAATGTCATCTGGCATCGAGGTGGTCAATTTTCGAATGGCAACGTCTGAGAGCTATACAGACAAGGCAACCAATAAAAGAATAGACAAAACCGAATGGCATTCCATTGTGGTGTTTAATCCACACTTGGCAAAAATAGCACTCCAGTATCTGAATAAAGGCAGCAAAGTTTATATCGAGGGGCGACTACAAACCCGTAAATGGCAAGATAAAAACGGTGTTGATCGCTATGTAACAGAAGTCATATTGCCTCAGTACAAAGGCGAGTTAAAGCTTTTAGATGGCAAAAATGATGATAATCAAGAGCAGTCATCTCCTTATGACAGAAGCTTTCACAAGCCTCTTGATACATCTCATACCGTTATGAATGATAGCGTTCCTTTTTAAACAGAAGGTGCTTTAATGGATAGTAAAAAGAAGTCTAGGGTTAGTACAGAAGAATCTGAACCCGTTTATATGCTTACAGAGAATGATATAGAGCTGTTAAGAGATTGTATGTCATCTACATCAATGAGTTATTACAGTATAGTGATGGGTGCTTTATTGAGTACACTTTTCATTCTGCTCTTAAAACTTTCTTGGGATCAAAGTCACTTAAAACTTAAGTTAGGTGTTGCTGCTGTAATATGCATTTTAGTGGTTTTATTGTTCTTTTTAAATCGAATTTCATGGTCAAGATCAGAGAGAATTTGGCAAGATATTAAACAGACATCTGAGGACATAAGTGAAAAAAAACAAAAAGAGGGGACGCCCTAAAATAGCAGGGCAGCTAAGAGAACCAAACGGACGTATATCACGTGCAAAAGCACCGCGTGAAGCCGTTGATAAATTGGCAATAGAGATACGTGCAAAGCGCTTCGGTTTAACGCTACAGGAGGCAAAAAATCCACTTTCTGGTACTTATATAGGGCGACTTTGTTTAAAAGGCGTGCTTACTCAAGAGCAATATGATGCCGCGCAACAATATCTACAAGTAAGAAACGATTACCTTTGTGCAAAGGGCTTGCCTAATGCGATTTATGACGAAATGCCATCATCTACTGATGACAAAGCAAGAGATAAATGGGTAGCATTTGCAACAGAGCAGTTTATAAACACGCAAGAGGCACTAAAAGAAGCCCAATGCCTCTATAGACAGTATAATCTTCATGCTGCGCTACAGTACCTCGTGATAGAAGATCAAATGTTACCACATCTTGTGAATTCGCTGCGTGTTGCTCTTAATGTGCTTCATAAGTATTTAATCGCTAGTTTAAAAAATTTTTAAATATCGCTTCCATTTTTCAAAAGAGCCATATCTTACTGGGGGTCTTATATCTTCTTTGGGCATCATTTCTCTATATACACTTATAGCAATAGAGCACATATTCACTGTATTTTGTAAACGAACGCTTTCGTGTCCTAGTATCATATGCTCTGTACGAATAGTTTGTTCTTTTCTGCTAATGCCATTTGGAGAATTCAAAAATTTTTCTGCGTATTCAAACATTGGATCATTAAAATGTGTTTCAAATTTTGCTTTAAATAAAATAGTTTCTATAGTATCCCAGTCATTAAAAATACTACCGTATTTCTTAAGTTTTGTTTGCAAGTCGTTAAAGGTAAGTGTGGGCATACTTTTATCACCTTGTAATAAATCAGCAAAACGACCACAAAAAACAAGCACTATGTGATAATGTTTTAAAATATTAAATTCCGGAGGATTGCTAGGTAGTGTTATTAAATGCTTCCAAAATGGACTTTTGTCATTGGGGATGTCTACAGTACTTCCCATAAATGTTTTTAAATACTCCACCGATTCTTTTGCCTTTGCTAATTTTTGATGATATTCTGAGTTTTGATAATTTTCACTTACATATTTTTCGTAAAGTTTATCGTATTGTTCTAAACTATCTACACTAGTGTATCTTGATAACACTGATATCGAAAAGAAAGCTATAAATATTACTATGAGCGTTATGGATAGTGACTTCATTATTTAATCCTTAAATTATAATAATTAACACTACCTAACCGATTCTTTTCAAATGTATCAATATGTGTTATTTTTGTGTTGACAAAGTGTAGCAAATCGTATTTAATGACATTGCTGTACTTAGGCGTATTGTGTCTAGAGAGGGAAATGTACAGTTCAAAATCCCCGCAAATGCGGGGTTTTTTATTATCTGGAGGGCGTATTTTATGACATCACAAAATACACAGCAGGCTCCACAACCCATTAAAAAGCGTATACCCCCAAAGGCAGGTCAAGGGCGTGTCAAAGGCGTTCCGAATAAGATGACGCGCATTTTAAAAGAAGCAGTGGTTAAGGCTGCTGAGAATGCTGGGAATAAAATTGGCAAGGATGGTTTGATCTCTTATTTGGAAAAGCAGGCTATGGAATGCCCCGCTGCTTATTTAGCGTTGCTTGGTAAGGTGTTGCCTTTACAGGTAACAGGTGAAGATGGGGGAGCCATTAAGGTGATAACGCGTGTAGAAATCGCGCCTTTGGTCAATGACGACACGACAGATTAATATTGTTCCAAAGCTTATACCGATTTTTACAGATAAGGCTTTGGTGCGTGCTGCTTGGGGTGGACGAGGGTCTGGAAAGACAAGATCATTTGCCTTGATGGCTGCTTTAAAAGGCTATCAATTTGGTATGCAAGGGATATCGGGCACTATACTTTGTGCACGTCAGTTTCAGAATTCTTTGGCAGAAAGTTCATTGGAGGAGATTAAGCGCGCCATTGAAGCGCACGACTTTTTAAAGGACTATTACAAGGTTGGGGAGTCGTCGATTAAGTCGATAGATGGTCGTATAGCCTTTCAGTTTTCTGGTCTGGACCGCAATATAGCCAGTATCAAGTCTATGGGGCGGATTTTGCTTTGTTGGGTTGATGAGGCAGAGCCCGTTACAGAGACGGCTTGGCAGACGCTTATACCGACTTTGCGAGAAGAAGGAAAAGATTGGAATGCAGAATTATGGGTGACATGGAACCCGTTGCGAGAGAATGCCCCCGTTGAGAAGCGGTTTCGCTTTTCAGACAATGAGGCAATCAAACGTGTTGAGATTAACTGGTCAGACAACCCGAAGTTTCCCAAGATCTTGAATGAAGCGCGATTGGATGATCTGAGAAATCGTCCAGAGACCTATAAGCATATCTGGGAAGGGGCTTATCTTACAGCGGTTCAAGGCGCTTATTATCAAAAGGAAATGTTGGCAGCCGAGCAGGAGGGGCGGATAGGGCGCGTTGCGCGTGATCCTTTAATGCAAATACGCGCCTTTTGGGATATTGGGGGCACGGGTGCTAAGGCAGATGCCACAGCGATATGGATAGCGCAATTTGTTGGCAGAGAGATCAGAGTGCTTGATTATTACGAAGCACAAGGACAGCCGTTATCCGAACATATAGGTTGGTTGCGTCAAAATGGTTATGAGAAGGCATTGATGGTTTTGCCTCATGACGGTGCGACCAGAGACCGTGTACACAATGTGAGTTTTGAGAGCGCTCTTAAACAGGCAGGCTTTCAAACAAAAGTTATCCCTAATCAGGGAGCAGGAGCTGTT
>NZ_JBHIMS010000103.1:0-127626 GCF_042194285.1 Bartonella sp. MM97QHHN
TGAGGCTAATTCGTATACGGATATGAAGTTTGAGACATTGAATTATGCTATTGAGGATGTTCGCAAGGAAGCAAGACAAGCTGCTGCTATTGGTCTAGCGGTGTCCAACTTACGTTACTATGATATACCAGGATCTTTAAGTGTTTCATTTGGGAGTGGTTTATGGCGCAGTCAATCTGCATTTGCTATTGGTGCTGGTTATACATCTGAAGATGGAAATATTCGCTCGAATGTATCTGTGACAAGTGCTGGAGGTCATTGGGGAATAGGCGCTGGAATTACTCTGAGGTTGAGATGATAATAGAAAAAATAGCTGTTATTGTAAAAACGAGAAGTATGTTAGTAAAGGTTCTGTTTGCTCTTGCCTTAATAGGCAAGAGCGAAAGCTTTGCCAACGAGAACAATAATATTTATACAGTGCATCCACCGCGCTTATCGATACCTAAGGGAGAACCTGGCGAAACACGTCGAATTATTATGCAGTTTTATGATTGGACTTTGATTTGTGACGAAAAACAAAAGCTGAAACATAAGCAAGGTATATGTAATGTGACACAGACGGTTCATGATCAAGAAGGAAATACCATTTTTAGTTGGTCTCTTGTTTCTACGACAAGTGGTCAAGCAGTGATGCTTTTTCGAACATTGCCAAATTCTGATATAAATGTTCCGATTCAAATGTTTGTAAAAGATGTCAAAAAACCTGTTCTTATTCATTATACGCAATGTAATGAAACGGTTTGTTTGGCACAATCACCTGTAGGTCCGGTTTTGACTAGACAAATAGAGCAGAACAATAAGGTACGTATTTCCTATAAAATTAAAGAAGGAAAGGTATTTTCTTTTACTGTACCATTTAAAGGGTTAAATGCGGCACTTAATTCTTTACGTCCTTAGAATCCATCGAGTCTTTTTAATAAGATTCATTTTTTCATAAATCGTTGTATTATATTTTTGAGTGTAAATTATAAGGTCAAATAAGTAATAATTTTTATATAATATGATATCGAGGTGACTTATTGGAAAGAGTGAGAGTTTTATGAATGTAAAGATACAATAGGTTCTTTATATGTAATAGAAAATCAAGTTAGTATTTTCCATAAAGCTTAAAGAGTTATTTCGTTATTTATTAAAAGTAAAAAAGATTAGAAATACTCGATTTATTCCTTACAATAATGAGTAGACTAAATTCTTTTTTTAAGCTTCAAATGGATTTTTAAAGCGGTCTGATTATGCATTAATATTTTTCAGATAAATTTATAATTCTAGAGATTTTTTTGAACGATAGTTTTTATTGGTATTCACAAAATAACAGCTATTGTAATTGCAGTTTGTGGTACTACAGAACTTTTATTTCAGCATAATCAAAGCCATTTCATTGCATATAACAAACGAGGCTCGTGTGTGGATAACGAGATTAAAAAAATTTTTCTTATAAACCGTACTAATGTATAGGTTGTTGTAACCTTAAGAGTCAGTAAATAGTATGATAGTGTAGGTTTGTTACAATAGAGGTGTGCTCCGTGTAAATGGTATAAAGAAAAGAGCATAATTTATAAAAATTGATGTGAACGTAAACGATTAATTTATAGTTTTAAGTTCATAAAGAGAAACATGATTTTACGGAAACAACCGAAAGATTATATAAAAATCTGAATGATGCTAGTGTAGAAAATTTTAATGATAGGAAAAGAAAGAGTGATTTCTTGTATTTATCATTTGATGCTGCATTATTGCTTTATTTAGAAATGAGCAGAAGAGTTTTCGCGTTTATTTATTGGGGGAAACGCTCAAGGGATAAGGGAAATGACCCCGTTAAATTATGGTTCAAAAGAATTGAAACGAGGAGAAATATACGATACCAAAGCAGATCAGTTGTATGATCAGTGCGGTAGTAATACAAATAATCATTCTGCATTGTCACGAACAGAGGCATACTCTATCCTTGTTGATATAAAGAGACAACAGAGAAAAAAACATTATGAACAGAAACAGATTTTTGTTCAATCTGAGGCAGCTTTTGAGTTTCATAGTCAGATAATGATAGGTGCTCAAAAAACAAAAAAACTCAAAGCACCTTTTCTTCGACGGTTCCATCCAGTAAAATCTCCACCTCTTTATGCGGCACTTGATCTCGGAACAAATAATTGTCGTCTTCTTATCGCATCTCCCAGTAAACCTGGATATTTTCGTGTTGTTGATGCTTTTTCTCGTATTGTACGATTGGGAGAAGGTTTAATAAATAACGGTTTTCTTAATACACAAGCTATGGATCGTGCGATTGAAGCATTAAAGATTTGTCATTTAAAGCTAAAACAAAGGCATATTAAGCGTTATCGCTTGATTGCAACGGAAGCTTGTCGTTCTGCAGAAAATGGTAGACATTTTATTCAGCGTGTTTTGGAGGAGACAGGTCTTGAATTGGAAATTGTTGATCAGCAAACAGAAGCGCGTTTTGCTGTTACAGGGTGTAGTACACTTGTTGAACCAAATACTGACGCAATTGTGCTTTTTGATATTGGAGGAGGATCATCAGAAATTGTGCTACTTGATGTTTCTCAAAAGCGTTCTTTTCGTTTAGCTCGACAAATTATCGCTTGGACTTCTCTTCCTGTTGGTGTTGTTACGCTTGCTGAACGTTTTGGAGGGAATGATATTAGCTTAGACGATTTTGAAAAAATGAAAAGTTATGTGCGAGGGTTATTAAATAATTTTTCAGATCGTCATAAATTAGGAGAGTTAGCACAAGGTTCGAAGTTTCATCTTTTGGGAACCTCCGGTACGGTTACAACTTTAGCAGGAATGTATCTTAATTTAGAGCGTTATGATAGGAAAAAAGTGGATGGCATTTGGATGAATGATGCAGACATTACACTTATGACACAACGCCTATTATCATGGGATATAGAAAAACGTGTCATAAGTCCTTTTATTGGACGCGAGAGAGCAGATTTAGTTTTAGCTGGTTGTGCAATTTTAGATGTTATTCGGGAAGTTTGGCCAAGTCAGCGTTTAAGAGTTGCTGATCGTGGATTAAGGGAAGGAATTTTGATAGAGCTGATGTTACGCGATGGAGTATGGTGTCGTCATAGAAAGAGCAGAGATTTCAAGCGTTAGAGAATTAAATATGGAGACAATGAATAACGATGAAAAAAATAACAAAAACACCGAGAGGTGGCTATGGAGGCTCAGGGTCACATGAATTATATCAGCGCGTAAAAAAGAAAGCAGGAACCATTAAAGCTTCATCACGACGATGGTTAGAGAGGCATCTGAATGATCCTTATGTCCATCAATCAAAAGTAGATGGTTATCGTTCGCGTGCGGCTTATAAACTCATTGAAATTAATGAGCGCTATAGGTTTTTGAAAAAAGGTCAAAAGGTTATTGATCTAGGAGCAGCACCTGGGGGGTGGTGTCAGGTGGCTGAGCGTATAGTAGGGTCAAGTGATGAAGATCCTAGCGTTGTTGGTATTGATTATTTACATGTTGATCCATTACCTAGAGTTGCCATGTTGGAAATGGATTTTTTGCATACAGATGCACAGCAGAAATTAATTGAAACTTTAGGGACAAAACCGGATGTGGTTCTTTCTGATATGGCAGCGCCAACAACAGGTCATCGTCAGACGGATCATTTAAGAACGATTTATTTATGTGAAGTTGCGGCTGATTTTGCTCTTTCGGTTCTCAAGCCTGGGGGATATTTTTTAGTAAAGGCTTTTCAAGGGGGAGCAGAAAACACTCTTCTTGCAAGATTAAAACAGCATTTTAAAAAAGTCTACCATGTTAAACCACCCGCAAGCCGATCAGAATCAGTAGAGCTTTATCTTCTAGCGCTTGAATTTAAGGGAAAAAAATACAAGAATAGCACCTTCTTTTAAGAAGACTTAACTTTACTTAACCTATTTAAATGTGATGATTTTTTTCTCAAAGAGTTATCAGCGATAGCGACAGTTTTTCTGTTATCAATGATGAAAAACTGGTAAAATTAATGTATTGCCTATAGAGGTAGAGAGATTGATTTCTCAGTGAGTGTTTCCAATGAAATTTCTTGATCAAGCTAAAGTTTATATTCGTTCTGGTAATGGAGGTTCTGGAGCAGTATCATTTCGCCGTGAAAAATTCATAGAATTTGGGGGGACTGATGGAGGGAATGGAGGACGGGGTGGTGATGTCTGGGCTCTTGTTGTTGATGGGCTTAACACGCTGATTGATTATCGCTACCAACAGCATTTTAAAGCAAAAACAGGGGGACATGGCAAGGGGCGTAATATGACGGGTGAGAAGGGTGATGATGTCATCCTTAAAGTTCCGGTTGGGACGCAAATTTTTGAAGAAGATAATACAACGTTAATATGTGATTTAACGGAAGTGGGACAGCGCTATCGCCTTGCAAAAGGAGGGAATGGCGGTTTTGGCAATCTTCATTTTACAACATCGACAAATCGGGCACCGCGTCGTGCAAATCCAGGTTTGGCTGGAGAAGAGCGTGCAATATGGCTTCGTTTGAAGTTAATTGCTGATGCGGGGCTTGTTGGTTTACCAAATGCCGGAAAATCAACTTTTTTAGCTTCTGTAACGGCGGCAAAGCCAAAAGTTGCAGATTATCCTTTTACTACTCTACATCCTCATCTTGGTGTTGTACGAATTGATGGTCGTGAATTTGTTTTGGCTGATATTCCGGGGTTAATCGAAGGAGCCCATGAAGGGGTGGGAATTGGAGACCGTTTTTTAGGACATGTGGAACGTTGTCGTGTCCTCCTTCATTTGATTTCTGCTCAAGAAGAAGATGTTGCAAAAGCATATCAAATTGTGCGTCGTGAACTTGAGGCATATGGAAATAATCTAAGTGATAAAACTGAAATTATTGCTTTAAGCCAGATAGATACGCTAACGATTGAAGAGCGTAAAACGAAACAGGAAGCTTTGCAAAGAGCTGCGGATCAACCTGTTATGATGTTTTCTGCCGTTAGCCGCGAAGGTTTAGAAAATGTGCTGCGTGCTGGTGCACATATTATTGAAATGTCACGCAAAGAGGAGATTAGTGGGGATAGCAAGGTTGATTGAGATGGCTGTTGGATCGCAAAAACTTACACACTATAAACGTATTGTGGTCAAGATTGGATCTGCCCTTTTGGTTGATCCTCAGGCAGGTTTACGGGTTGAATGGCTTAAAAGCTTGATTAGTGATGTTGTTGAATTGCACAAAAAAGGTGTAGAGATATTGTTGGTGTCTTCAGGTGCTATTGCTTTAGGAAGGACATTGCTACAGCTTCCTAAGGGGGCTTTGAAATTGGAAGAAAGCCAGGCATGTGCTGCTTTGGGGCAAATTGAGTTAGCTAAAACCTATGGTGATGCGCTTGCTCAACATGGGCTCAAAACAGGCCAAATTTTGCTCACTTTATTTGATACGGAAGAGCGAAGGCGTTATCTCAATGCACGTGCAACGATTAATGTACTTTTACGTTTTAGAGCAGTACCTGTTATTAATGAGAATGATACTGTTGCGACAAATGAAATTCGTTATGGTGATAATGATCGTTTAGCTGCACGTGTGGCAACAATGATGGGGGCAGATCTTTTAATACTTTTATCTGATATTGATGGTCTTTATACAAAGTCTCCCCATAGTGATCCTACGGCTGAATTTATACCTTTTGTTGCATCCATTACGCATGATATCGAAAAAATGGCAGATGTTGCTGCTTCAGAGTTTTCACGGGGAGGAATGAAGACTAAGCTTGAAGCCGGAAAAATAGCTAATGCTGCTGGAACGGCGATGATTATCACCTCAGGCAAGCGTATGAATCCTCTTGCTGCAATTGACAAAGGTGAACGCAAGAGTTTTTTTGCGGCAAGTAAGAAATCTGTCAATGCTTGGAAAACATGGATTTCTGGTCATTTAGATCCATCTGGTGTTTTGACGATTGATCAAGGAGCCATTAGGGCTCTTGAAACAGGAAAATCGTTATTAGCAGCAGGGGTTATTGGCGTTGAGGGAAATTTCCAGCGTGGGGATACGGTTGCAATTGTTGGTACAGATGGGGTTGAGATTGCGCGTGGACTTGTAAGCTATGACAAAGATGAGGCTGTACGCATTATAGGACATAAAAGTGAAGAAATTGAAGCTATTCTTGGGTATGAGGCGCGCTCTGCTATGGTGCATCGTAATGATATGATTGTACGTTGCTTGATCAATTCTGTTTAAAAAAGTTACTTTTGTTTTTATTGTTTTCGCAGAGTGGATAATACGATGACTTTAGAAGAACAAATGAAAGATATGGGACAAAAAGCACGCTATGCCGCTGCAGCGTTGGCCGTTGCTTCTTCTGAGCAAAAGAATAATGCATTAGAAATGATCGCTTTAAGTCTAGAGGCTCAGTCAGATAAAATTTTACGGGCGAATTGTCAAGATTTAGAGAATGCTGCTCAGAATAATTTGAAAGCTGCAATGATTGATCGGCTAAAATTAGATGACTTGCGTTTACGTGCAATGATAGACAGTGTTCGTCAAGTTGCTCGTTTATCTGATCCTGTTGGACAGGTTATGAGTGCGTGGAAACGTCCAAATGGGCTTCATATAAGTCGTGTACGAACACCTCTTGGTGTGATTGGCATTATTTATGAAAGTCGTCCCAATGTTACAGTTGATGCGAGTTCTTTGTGCTTAAAAGCAGGTAATGCTGCGATTTTGCGCGGTGGTTCGGATAGCTTTCATTCTTCTCATGCTCTTCATTTAGCTTTGGTACAAGGTTTAGAGCGCTCTGGTTTACCCAAAGATGCTATCCAAATGGTTGGAACGACAGATCGTGCTGCCGTTGGGGAAATGCTCAAAGGATTGGATGGAGCGATTGATGTGATCGTACCACGTGGTGGAAAGAGCCTTGTTGCCCGCGTTCAGTCTGATGCACGTGTTCCAATTTTTGCTCATTTGGAGGGACTTTGTCATATTTATATTGATAAATCGGCAGATTTAGATATGGCACGCAATATTGTTTTAAATGCAAAGCTGCGGCGAACAGGGATATGCGGTGCTGTTGAGACAGTTCTCATTGACAGCCAAGCATTAAAAAAGTTTCTTCCTGTTTTAACTGCTTTACAGGAGAAGGGATGTGAAATTCGCGCCACAGAAGATATTGTTTTTCTTATACCAGATGTCAAATTAGCTTCTGAAGAAGATTGGTCGCATGAATATCTTGATGCTATTCTTTCTGTTAAAACAGTTGAGGGTGTTGAGGGAGCCATTGCTCATATCAAGCGTTATTCATCAGGACATACGGAATCGATTATTGCTGAGGATTTGGAAGTGGTGAAGAATTTTTTTAATCATTTAGATTCAGCTATTTTGCTGCACAATGCATCTACACAATTTGCTGATGGAGGTGAATTTGGTTTTGGAATGGAAATTGGTATCGCAACAGGAAAAATGCATGCACGTGGTCCCATAGGTGTTGAACAGCTAACATCATTTCAATATCACGTTAAAGGAAATGGTCAGGTTAGAGCTTGAGAACATTATTTTTTCCATGGAAAAATTGTATGCCACATGTTGAAAGATCTAATGTTGTGGGTCTTTTTGGTGGTTCCTTTAATCCACCGCATGCGGGGCATCTTCTTGTTGCAAAAATTGCCATTCGGCGTTTGCATCTTGATCAGTTATGGTGGATGATCACTCCAGGAAATCCTTTAAAGGATTGTACACAGTTGCTCTCTTTAGAGGAGAGAATGCAATTAAGTTTTAAACTTATTGACCATCCAAAAATTTGCTTAACAGGTTTTGAACAGGCTATAGGGAGTAAAGTATCAGTAGATACGATTTTTCATATTCTTACCCATTACAGTGGCGTAAATTTTGTATGGATTATGGGGGCAGATAGTTTTGCGACGATACATCATTGGTATCGATGGCATGATATCGTCTCTATGCTTCCTATTGCGATTATTGATCGTCCTTTAGGAAATCGGTCAGCACTTTCTTCTCCTATGGCACATATTTATCGCCGTTTTCGTTTGGATGAGAGAGAAAGTAAGCGATTACCTTTTATCAAGCCACCAGTTTGGACTTATTTGCATGGACCTTTATCTTTTCAGTCTTCAACAAACCTTCGTTTGAAGAAGAATGATTTTTCTTGAACATTTCATAAGATTCTGCTTCTCTTTAGAGAAGTCTCTTTTTTAGATTCCACAACGATAAGAAAGGATATTGATCTGAAAAACGTTGCACACAAACACTCTTACAATATTATGCCTTCAAAAGAAAAAAAAGTTTTTTCTGTGAGTGAGAGTCTTGAAGTTATTCTCAAGAGTTTAGAAGATACAAAAGCAGAAGATATTGTTGCTATTGATATTCGAGGGAAGTCATCTTTGGCTGATTATATGGTCATAGCTTCAGCAAATTCGCAGCGTCATGTATCGTCTGTTGCTGATCATTTATTACATACTTGGAAAGATAGTGGGCAGGGGCTTGCGCGTGTAGAAGGGCTTGCTGGAGGTGACTGGGTATTGATTGATACAGGTGATATTATCATTCATCTTTTTCGTCCAGAAATTCGTCTTTTTTATAATTTAGAAAAAATATGGATGACGCCGGATTTAAACGATACGGCTTTGCTTCTCTTCGGAGATCATTAAAATGCAAATTTCTGTTTTTGCGGTTGGTCGTATGAAAAGTGGGGCGGAGCAAAAATTAGTTCAGCATTATTTGGATCGTTTTTCTAAAATTTCTGGAGATGTAGGCTTGCATTTAAAAAAGTTACAAGAGATACCAGAAAGTCGTGCTCAAACAGTTTGTCAACGTATGGATGAAGAGGGGAGAAAACTTATTGAATTTTTACCTGAAAAATGTCGATTAATTGTGTTAGATGAGCGTGGAGAATCGATTTCTTCAACTTCTTTTTCTGAAAAATTGAGGTGTTATCGTGATGAGGGCATTCGAGATGTCGTCATCGCTTTGGGAGGACCTGATGGGCATAATGAACAAATAAGGAAGCGTGCTGATTTTCTTTTATCTTTTGGTTTGATGACGTGGCCACATCAAATTGCACGTATTCTTCTTACAGAACAACTTTACCGCGCTGTAACAATTGAAAATAATCATCCGTATCATCGTTTTTAATATTTTTGTTCAATTTTTAGCACTTATTTATATGTTTATTAATATTGTTTTAGCTGACACCATTTAAAGCATCTCTAATGTATACGATGAGGTGTCATGGTTTTTGCAAATGAAAAAGCTTCTTCATAGAAAGATGCTATATTTATATGAGGAGTGCGTCATATTTGTCATTCTGCTCTTGAGTATGTTTTTTTGCTTTTCTGTATCGCATGCGGAAGAAATGAGGAGTACGGAAGTACATAAAGAATTGGGAGAAATTCGCCAAAATATTTCACTTTCGCGTGAGCGTGTTACTTTTCTTATGCATCAAGTTGAGCATTTAAAAAAAGATCAACGTGTTTTGAGTGATGCACTCATAAAGGCGGCTAAAGAAGAACGTATAGTAGCAGATGATATTGCTAAAAGGGAAGAAAAGCTTAAAAAAATGATAGAAAAGCGGGTACAAGTCTATCAAAGTTTAAAAAATCGTCGTGCTGAATTTGCGGAAGTTCTTGCAATTTTGGAACGTATGGGATTGAATCCGCCTCCTGCTCTTATGATACAGCCAGAAGACGCGTTGGCTTCTATACGTAGTTCTGTTTTATTAGGTACTGTTATTCCTCAGATGCAAGAGAAAACACGAGATTTAAAAGGGGAACTCAAGGAGTTGACCAATTTGAGTAATTCCATTACTACGGAATATACGGCATTAAAGACAAAACTGCAAAATCAAGCAGAGCAGCGAAAACGTCTAGAGCTTTTATTAGACCAAAAAAACAAACTACAAAAAAAATCAGAAAAAGAACTTACAGAACAGCAACAAAAAAATATTGCTCTTGCTAAAAAAGCGCAGTCTTTGGAAGAATTGATTTTAGAGCTCGATCGTCAGTCAAAACTTAGCTCTGATGCATCAGTACAGGTACGGAAAAGTTTACAATTGTTAGAACAGTCCAATTTTGAAAGCCGAAAAGGTTCTTTACTTTTTCCTGTTTCAGGAAAAAGAATACATCACTCTAACAAAAGTTCGCAGATTACGCGCTTTGGTGAAACGATAGAAACAGAGTCAGGAGCTGTTGTTATTTCACCTGTGGATGCTTTTGTTGCTTTTGCTGGGCCATTTCGTTCTTACGGACATTTAATCATTCTCAATGTTGGAAATGGTTATCATATCATTTTTACTGGAATGTCGAGAATTAATGTAAAACAGGGGCAGTTTGTTCTTTCAGGTGAGCCTCTGGGTATAATGGAGATGCAATTTATTTCAAACAGTGTTGCATTGGATATAGGAAAAACTTCTCCAATGCTTTACATTGAGTTTAGAAAGCAGGGAAAACCTGTAAATCCAACTCCTTGGTGGCAGACTGAAAAAATAAGAAGGAGCCAAAATGATTCGTAAAGTTATTCTTTTGGTCGCTGGGGTATTGCTCGGCGCCTGTTCAATGATTATGGTGCAGTCTGTTGCTGCGAATAATGAAGATAATGCATATAAAAAGCTAGCTATATTTGGCGATGTTTTTGAGCGTGTGCGTATGCAATACGTTACAGTTCCAGATGATAAAAAGCTTATTGAAAATGCTATCAATGGCATGCTCACATCACTGGACCCTCATTCATCTTATTTGAATGCTGAAGAAGCCAAGGATATGCGGGATTCTACGAAAGGAGAGTTCGGAGGTCTTGGTATTGAGGTCACTATGGAAAAAAACTTAATTAAAGTTGTTTCACCAATGGATGATACTCCCGCTTCAAAAGCAGGTATTCTAGCAGGAGACCTTATTTCAAAAATTGATGATGTACAAACGAATGGTCAAACATTGAATGAAGCTGTTAATAAGATGCGAGGTGCTCCTGGAACACCAATTACCTTAACAATTATTCGTTCTGGCGTTGATAAGCCATTTGAAGTGAAGATTGTTCGTGATATTATCAAAGTAAAAGCGGTGAAATATCGGGTTGAGGGTGATATTGGATATTTAAGAGTTATCCAGTTTTCTGAACAGACATTAAATAATCTTCTAGCGGCAATTAAAGATATCCAATCTAAAATTCCTGAAGATAAGCTAAAAGGTTACGTCCTTGATTTGCGGCTTAATCCGGGTGGGCTTTTAGATCAAGCTGTTAATGTTTCGAGTGCTTTTCTCAATAAAGGTGAAATTGTGTCGACTCGTGGGCGCAAAAAGAGTGATGTGACAAGATTTGATGCGAAGCCAGGTGATGTCATCAATGGAAAACCGCTCATTGTTCTTATTAATGGTGGTTCAGCAAGTGCTTCTGAAATTGTTGCGGGTGCATTGCAAGATCATCGTCGTGCAACAATTTTAGGGACGCAGTCTTTTGGTAAAGGATCTGTTCAAACAATTATTCCTTTGGGTGAAAATGGGGCTTTACGCTTAACAACAGCACTTTATTACACGCCATCAGGCACTTCTATTCAAGGAACAGGGATTACGCCTGATATTATTGTAGAGCAACCACTTCCTGAAAAATATAAAGGTTATGATGTAAAAGTTGGTGAGTCTGCATTAAAAGGACATATCAAAGGAAAACGAGAAAGTAATAAAGGATCTGGTTCAGCTGCTTTTGTTCCCAAAGACCCTAAAGATGATATTCAATTGAATGAGGCCTATAAACTGTTACGAGGTGAAATGGCAAATGCAGCATTTCCACCAGATCCCAATAAGGATGTGTTAAAGTGAGAATTGATATCTATAGCTTGCGATTTTGAGGAATATTAAATGGATGCAGATATTAATTTGAAGATTCTTCCATATCGCAAATGTGTTGGGATTGTTGTCTTTAATCATGAGGGGAAAGTGTGGGTTGGGCGTCGTTTAATGATGCCCATTCATGCAGATGCAGATATTGACATATCTCATCGTTGGCAGCTTCCTCAAGGAGGGATTGATGAAGATGAAAAACCATTAGATGCGGCATATCGTGAACTTTATGAAGAAACGGGTATTCGATCTGTAAAGTTGATTAAAGAAGCACAAAATTGGTTCCATTATGATTTTCCACAAGAACTTATTGGGTGCACATTAACAAATAAATATCGTGGGCAAATACAAAAATGGTTTGCTTTCCAGTTTACAGGAAAGCTTTCTGAAATTGCGATTAATCCGCCACCAGATGGCAATAAAGCAGAATTCGATCAATGGAAATGGATTGATCTAGAAACCCTTCCGTTGATTGCTGTTTCTTTTAAAAAGCACGTTTATACGAAAATTGTCAGCGAATTTCGAGGTAGCCTTAGACCATTATAAAAGCTATATGATTATGAGAAAGCTTTTTTTATTAAGATGCTTTATATTATAATAAATAATAAACATGTTTATCTTTTATGTAAAGAACAGGAATATAAAATGAAAAAGTTATTTAATTTACTTATAGTTTTTACTCTCTTGAGTATTTCATCTGTTGCATTTGCAACAAGTTCAAAGCCTCCTGCATCAAAAGATGCGGCAGCGACATTGCCAAATGGAGCTTCTTCTTTGACTGAAACCTACGGTTTGTGGACTATTAACTGTGGTATACAAGAAGGAAAAAGAATTTGTTTTATGCACCGTCAAGAAGTGAATGAGCAGGGGCGTGTTGTTGTGGCTATGGGACTTACTCTCGATGCTGAGGGTGTTGTATCTGGTAATTTAACAGTTCCTTTTGGCATTTTGGTTTCTAAGCCTGTTCGTTTACAAGTTGATGAGGGAAAAGCTGTTATCGAAACCGGTATCCGGACTTGTGTACCAGCAGGTTGTGTAGTTCCTGTCGTTTTTGACAAAAATCACGTAGCAGCTTTACGTTCTGGAAAAAAGTTAAAGTTGGCGATGACAATTGCTGCTGCAGGTGAACCAGCTTTGAATGATTTATTTGTTCAGCTAGATGGTTTTAGCAGTGCTCTTAATCGTTTGACTGCTTTGCAGAAATAATTTTAAAACTAAAAGCGGACTTTAAAAGGCCGCTTTTAGTTTGTTTGTTTTTTATAATTAATAATTAAAACGATGAGATTTAAGATTAATCCTATTAAGGAATATTCAGATTTTTTGCTGTTTCTTCTATTTTATGTGCTATTTTTAATTTTGATATTTGTTTTCTAACTGCATCGTCATTAAATAGAGAGATGAAGAATTTAGATGTCTGGTTTTTATTCAAGAAAAAAGAGTATTGAAATATAAAACCATTTTTTGATACACAGACCTGCTTTAATGAAGGTTTTCTATACGCTCTTCTGTTTCCTTGATTGAAAGGGATGACGCATGATTTATGCATTGCTTCGAACGATTGATTTGATTTTTGAGATTTATATTGATATTTTAATCGCTAGTGTCATTTTTTCTTGGCTTTATGTCTTTAATATCATAAATTCGCGCAATCGCTTTGTTGTTTTGATAGGAAGCTTTCTATATCGTCTTACAAATCCCATTCTAAGCCGTATCCGGCAAATTTTACCAAATTTTGGAACAATTGATATTTCACCTATTATAGTTTTTATTATTATTTATTTTATTCGTACTTTCATGTGGCGCGTTTACGCAAACATGTATTTATAGAAATATTACTTGAGGCGAATACATGTTTTATCAAGTTGATGAAAATAACTTGATTTTGTTTGTATATCTCATTCCTAAATCATCCGTTGACAAAATAATAGGGGTTGAATGTAGGGATGGTGAAAAACAATATCTGGTTATACGCCTTCGGGCTGTTCCTGAAGATGGAAAAGCGAATAAAGCTCTCATTAAATTTCTTGCGAAGCAGTGGAAAATCCCATCTTCTTCTATTTCTCTGAAAAGCGGCGCAATATCTCGCTACAAACAACTTTACTTTTCAACACATTTAGAAGAGCTAAAGCAGATATGGCAATCCTTTAGAGATTACATCTCGTAGAAAAAATAAATAACAAAGCCTATTTTTTTATAGGCTTTATTTTATTAAAATCGTTATACTTTTTTATTGCGCTCAACAGCTTGCTTAATTAATTCATGAGCAAAGTTTTTATCACGCCATCCTTCAATTTTAGCCCATTTTCCAGGTTCCAGATCTTTGTAATGCTTGAAGAAATGTTCAATTTGTTTGAGTGTAATCTCGGGCAGATCTGTATAGTCATGAATATTGATATAGCGTTTTGTTAATTTTGTAGTGGGAATGGCAATAATTTTTTCATCTTTACCACCATCATCTTCCATCATTAGAGCTCCGATGGGGCGAACATTGATAACACAACCAGGCATAAGTGGACGGGTATTACAGATAAGAACATCAATAGGATCACCATCATCTGAAAGCGTATGAGGGACAAAACCGTAATTTCCAGGATAAACCATTGATGTATGAAGAAAACGGTCAACAAATAATGCACCCGACTTTTTATCCATCTCATATTTTATTGGTTGACCACCAAGGGAGACTTCCACAATAACGTTAATATCTTCTGGTGGATTTTTGCCTACGGGTATTTCCTTAATATTCATAGAGACATCCTTTCTGGAATATAGTGAGGCTCAATACAATTAAATATTTTATAAATATTTTACCAAAGAGATTATGAAATTAACTTGAAATTGATGCACGTGCTTTTTCAAAACGTTTACGTTCATTAGGATCAAGATAGAGTTTGCGGAGACGAATATTTTTAGGGGTTACTTCCACAAGTTCATCATCTTGTATCCACGATAAGGCGCGTTCTAACGTCATTTTAATGGGAGGCGTTAGCTTTACGGCTTCATCTTTTCCGGAAGCGCGCATATTGGTGAGTTTTTTCCCTTTTAACACATTAACTTCTAAGTCATTATCTCGTGAGTGGATGCCAATAATCATACCTTGATAGACTTTCACACCCGCATCGATGATCATAGGTCCACGATCTTCAAGATTAAAAAGAGCATAAGCGACAGATTCACCGTTGTCATTTGAAATCATAACACCATTAACACGACCAGCAATGTCTCCTTTATAAGGTTCATAAGCATGGAAAAGGCGATTCATAATTGCTGTACCACGTGTGTCCGTTAAAAGTTCAGATTGATAACCAATGAGTCCTCGGGTTGGTGCATAAAAGACAAGGCGGACACGATTACCTCCAGAAGGACGTAATTCCACCATTTCGCCTTTACGTTCAGACATTTTTTGTACAACAGTACCGGAATATTCTTCATCAACATCGATAACAACTTCTTCGATTGGCTCAAGAGTTATTCCATTTTCATCTTTTTGCATAACAACACGTGGACGTGAAACACTAAGCTCAAATCCTTCACGGCGCATATTTTCAATAAGAACTGCAAGCTGTAATTCTCCTCGTCCTGAAACGTAGAAAGAATCTTTATCGGCTGATTCTTCAATTTTAAGAGCAACATTGCCTTCTGCTTCTTTTAACAATCGGTCACGAATGACACGACTAGTTACTTTATCGCCTTCAGTTCCAGCAAGGGGACTATCGTTGACGAGAAAACTCATAGTAACAGTAGGAGGATCAATTGGTTGGGCAGTAAGAGGTTCATTGACAGTAGGGTCACAGAAAGTATCAGCAACGGTACCTTTTTGTAGACCTGCAATCGCAACAATATCACCAGCACTTCCTTCTTCAATAGGTTGCCGTTCTAAGCCACGAAATGCTAAAATTTTTGAAATACGCCCAGTTTCTAAAAGTTTTCCATCTTGTCCAAGAACCTTGACATTTTGATTGGGTTTCAAAGAGCCAGAATGAATCCGTCCTGTAATAATTCGTCCCAAAAACGGATCCGCTTCAAGAATAGTTCCAATCATGCGAAACGGTCCTTCTGCTACACTAGGAGAAGGGACATGCTGCGTCACAAGATCAAATAAAGGACCTAATCCCTGATCTTTTGGTCCTTCAGGGGCTTCAGCCATCCATCCATCGCGTCCAGATCCATAAAGAATAGGAAAATCAAGCTGTTCATCGGTTGCATCAAGAGCAGCGAAAAGGTCAAAAACCTCATTGATGACTTCATCAACGCGTGCATCCGGTCGGTCAATTTTATTAATAGCAACAATAGGGCGCAATCCTACTTTCAATGCTTTGCCAACAACAAATTTTGTTTGTGGCATTGGTCCTTCAGCAGCATCAACAAGTACAATGGCTCCATCAACCATATTGAGGATGCGTTCAACTTCTCCACCAAAGTCGGCGTGTCCTGGTGTATCAACAATATTAATTCGAGTATCTTTCCAAACAACAGATGTCACTTTCGCTAGGATTGTAATTCCGCGTTCTTTCTCAATATCGTTTGAATCCATCATACGTTCGCTTGTACGCTGATTATCACGGAAGTTTCCTGATTGCTTGAGAAGCCCGTCTACAAGCGTTGTTTTCCCATGGTCAACGTGGGCAATGATGGCAATGTTACGCAATTGCATAAATTTTCTTCTTTTCGTTTAATGAAATTTCATTTGAGGCAAAGTCTTTACATTCTTTGCCTGACTATTAGAAAATCTTTTACATGTTTTTTTATAATTTTGGAAGATGGAGGCAATATTTTTATGGCAAAACTATTTATCCAAGTCTTTAAGGCTCTATTGAGCTTCAATTTCTGAAGCTTCGTAAAAGTTTTTTATAGTACGTATGTTCTATTCTCGAGCTAAGAATTATCTCAAAAATCACAGTCAATTTGATTTTTATCAATATGACACAAGAAATTTATATGAATTCTTGTAAGAGTAAGTAAGTATAAAGCTAGCGGTATTGTTGTTGTTGTTTTGCAAAGAGATTGATAAAAATCCGGAATATCTCTCAATCCATAGCCAATTTATTGACAACTTTACAACATTTTTATTCTAAATAAAGCTTTTTCTTATTCCATAACTTGTCAATCAAAATACAGATCTAATGCAATCGTGTATTTGAGGTAAATATTGAGACGATTAAGAATTTTATAAGAAGTTCTAGCTTTTGTATGCCAGATTAGGGCAAGAGTTATATCTGTTTGATTTATTTATGAACCCGGCATACAGTCTTATTTAGAAAGAATATGAAGGCATCCAAAGAAAATTCCCATCTTTGCTGTTAATCCAATTTATGATTTCAAAAGCATCTAAAGTAATATCTTTTAAACCATGGAGATAGTGCATTGCCTTACACTTTTGTTAATTGCACTCTCTAATAGGAGTATGCTTTTTATGCCAAACAGAACACTTTAAACAGAGTATACTTTTTGTTGCATATTCATGTACTTAAGAGAGATTTCTTAACGTACACTACATCCATTCCATGATAGGGCTCATAAATGATATAACATACGCGAATAGTATACTATTAACGCCTTTGTGAAGAAATATAAAGCCTGTTGAGTATCATCATTATTATTTTTTCTCAGCTGTCAATATTGCGCCAGTTTTTGATACGAGAGAGAGGATATAAGAAGTATTTTATTTTTTCTTGAATAGTTTTTAGCCATACACCGATCTCGTTTGTGACTGGCAAGAAGATGACTTTAATCGATTTAATATGAGAAGCTTTATGATGAGGTAAAATTACGTTATCCGGAGCTGTTATTCAAAAAAATAATAAATTATCTATAGAGCGGTGCGCTAGAAAATAAATAATAAAGCTTATTCTCTTATGGAAAGAATCTTAGGTTACATGACGAGATTTTTCCATAAGTAAGAGTTTTTACTTTACATGTTTAAAGAAGAGTTCCTGACAAAATGAGAGAAGCTACAGAAAAATAGATTATAATGCCCATGACATCTACTAAAGTTGCCACAAAAGGAGCAGAAGCACTTGCTGGATCAAATTTTAAACCTTTAAGAATAAAAGGCAACATAGATCCAGAAAGAGAACCAAAGGTAACGATTCCAACTAAAGCTGTACCCACTGTTGTCGAAATAGCAATCCAATGTTGGCCATAGTCGTAGATACCCAGTTTTTGCCAAAGAGCAATGCGCGTAACACCAATAATTCCTAGTAAGAGACCAAGGGATAGTCCTGTTGGAATTTCACGAATGATCACTTTCCACCAGTCTTTCAACGTGAGTTCACGTAAAGCCAATGCACGGATAATAAGGGATGTAGCCTGTGAGCCGGAATTTCCTCCTGAGCTCATAATGAGAGGTATGAACAGTGTAAGAATAATCGCTTTTTCGAGTTCTGTTTCGAAATGTTGCATAGCGCTTGCTGTCAGCATTTCACCGATAAAGAGTAAAGCGAGCCAGCCTCCGCGTTTTTTCATCATTTCAGGAAACTTAATTTGCATATAGGGCTTATTAAGTGCTTCCATACCCCCAAATTTATAGGCATCTTCATTCATTTCATCGACCATAGTATCAAGCACGTCATCAACGGTTACAATGCCAATGACATGGTTACTTTCATCAACTACAGGCACAGAGAGAAGATCATGGCGCTGGAAAAGGCGTGCGATATCTTCATGATGTGTGAAAGGTGATATTGTAATGGGCGAGTCATGGGTAGGGACATTAAGAATTTGTTCATCAGGTGAGGCAAGAATAAGGTTACGCAGGGAAACAGCTTTGAGAAGAGTACCTGTTTTGGGGTCAATTACATAGCTGGTATAAACTGTTTCACGTGTTCGCTCGACCTCACGAATGTGATCCAAAGTTTTTTGTATGGTCCAGTTTGAAGGAACGGCTATAAACTCTGTTGTCATCAGTGCTCCTGCTGTATGATCAGGATAACTGATGAGTTTTTTAAGTTCAGCGCGCGTTAAGGGGTTAAGCAAGGCATAAAGTCGTGTACGGGTTTCCTTATCCATTTCTTGAAAGACGTCTGCAGCAGCATCGGCAGACATGCCATCAAGAATTTCAACAGCACGATTTATAGGGAGAAGTTCTAGGATGGCAGCAGGTTGCTCAAGCTCTGGTTTATCAAAAAGTTCGATAACATAATCAAGAGGCAGAAGACTAAGAATAGTTACACGTTCCATGATATCGAGCTCATTGATGATATCAATAGAGTCTGCAAAATGCTGGTTCTTTAACTTTTCAGCGAGAGCTTCAGGAGAAAAATTTTTGAAGTCGAAGGCCGTTTTGATTTCAGTCATGATAAAGTACCTCCTGAAGAGTTGGAGAGTTGTAAATCTAGATAATAGATGAGATAAAAACAAAAGTTTATGGAAGATTAAAAAAAACTCCCCAACTATATTCCCAATTGTTAATATTTGAAGTAAAGTCAAGGATAAATTATAAGTTATAAACAAGTTTCTGAATCACTAAAACGATAATACAGCTTAATTTGAGGATAATATAAAAACGTAAATGTAAAAATCAGTTCTGATTTTACCATCATTTCTTTAATGCAGTTTGCGATTTTCAAAATAATCTACAGCAATATTTTATAAAGAGTGGAGATTATGCTTTTCTCCAAGTGTTTTTGTTAATATGTAATTCTATTGTGATGTGCGAGCGAATAATCTTTATTGCTTCAATATAATATGGTTTGAATGAAAGAATTTTACGATTTTCAGGTTTTTTATTCAATAGCGTTTTGAAAGGTAGTTTTGAAACTCACGAAATAGTTTTAGTATGTTATCAATTTGTGTCGTAAAGATAATTGTTACAGTTTAAATTTATAATGGAGACATAAAGTATTATGACAAAAGCAGCAATGCTGGACTGGAAGGGATTTTCAGGTCTTCCTGATTTTTCTTCTATAAGTGACGAAGATTTTAAACCCGCTTTTGAACAGGCACTTCAAGAAGCAGAAGAAGAACTAGAAGCAATTGCGATGGTGCAAGAACCACCAACGCTTGAGAATTTTTTGCAGCCTTTTGAGCTTTGCGGCAAAGCGCTTGATCGTGTCTGTTCAATATTTTTCTTACGCACCAGTGCTCATACGAATGTATTAATTCAACAGCTAGAGCAAGAGTTCGTTGTAAAACTTTCTCGTTATTCTTCAAAAATGATGATGGATGCACGGATATTTGCGAAAATAGATATGCTTTATAAACAGTCGCAGTTGGGCACATTTGAGAGTGAAACAACACGTGTTCTTGAATTATGGTGGAAAAAGTTTGTTTGTCATGGGGCAAAACTCGATGAAAAAGCTAAGAAACGGCTTTTGGAAATTAATGAAAGACTTGCTTTTTTAAATGCTACTTTTGGACAAAATGTCTTAAATGATGAAGCTGAATGGATTCTGTTTTTAAAACAAACAGACTTATCTGGTTTACCGCAAGATCTCATTGCTTCAATGAAGGAAATTGCGTGTGAAAGAGGCAATGAAAAAGCGTATGCATTAACACTAGCACGTTCGATTGTTGAACCTTTTTTAAAATTCTCTGATCGTCGTGATTTGCGTGAGGTTGCATTCCAAGCTTGGGCTAAACGTGGTGAAAATAATAACAAGAATGATAATAAAACAATTATTGTAGAGATTGTTGCGCTTCGAGATGAGCAGGCTAAATTATTGGGATATAAATCTTTCGCAGATTTGAAGCTCGATAATACTATGGCTAAAAGTGTTGATTCCGTTATGGATTTGCTTATGCCTGTATGGGAGCGCGCAAGAGCGAAAGCTTCTACTGAGCAAATTGACTTACAAAATTTTGCCAACAATCAGGGCAGCAATGAATCTTTAGCTGCTTGGGATTGGCGTTATTATGCTGAAAGACTTCGCACTGAAAAACTTTCTTTCGATAGCGCTGAGATTAAATATTATTTTCAGCTTGATCTTATGATTAAAGCGGCTTTTGGGGTAGCCGAAAAACTCTTTAGCATTACATTTGAAGAAAAAAACGCTGTTACACTTTGGCATCCTGATGCACGTTTGTGGGAAGTAAAAAAGTCTGATGGAAGTCTACTTGGGCATTTTATTGGTGATTATTTTGCGCGTTCTTCAAAACGCTCCGGTGCGTGGATGAGTAGTTTGCAATCACAACATAAATTGGATGGCGGACAAAAGCCTATTATCTACAATGTTTGTAATTTTGCTAAACCACCTAAAGGGGAAGTTGCTCTTTTATCACTTGATGATGCACGTACGCTTTTCCACGAATTTGGACATGCATTGCATGGTTTGCTTTCTGATGTCACATGGCCATCTGTGTCGGGAACATCTGTTTCACGTGATTTTGTTGAGCTACCTTCTCAACTTTACGAACATTGGTTAACAGTACCAGAGATATTAAAATCTTATGCTATACATACAAAAACAGGTCATCCTATGCCACAAGAGTTGATAGATAAAGTCTTAGTAGCACAGACATTTAATGCAGGATTTTCTGCCGTTGAATTTATCTCATCAGCTTTAGTGGATATGGCTTTTCATCAAGGCGAAACAGTCACTGATCCAACAGTGTTTGAACGCCAAGAATTAGAAAAGTTGCAAATGCCTGATACAATTATTATGCGTCATCGTCCCCCACATTTTATGCACGTGTTTGCGGGGGATGGTTATGCATCTGGTTACTATTCTTATATGTGGTCGGAAGTCCTTGATGCTGATGCTTTTCAAGCTTTTGAAGAAACGGGAGATGTTTTTAATTCAGAGCTTGCTGATAAGTTGAAACGTTTTATTTACTCCGCTGGAGGAAGTCGTGATCCAGAGGAGCTTTATAAAGCTTTTCGGGGACGAATGCCTTTACCAGAGGCAATGATTAACAAACGTGGACTATAAGATATAACGGTATGGTTAACACCATGCCGTTTTCATATTATTCGAAAGGTGCAGTTGCGATTTATGCAAATTTTTTCTTCATTATAGCTCTGTAAACAGAGTTTTTTTATCTTATTCGCTTTTTGTTTATAGAGGAAAATAGATTTTGTATTTTAAATAGACATTATGGGAAAGAAAAATTATCAGCTCGATCTTTTTGATGCCCATTTGGTGGAAACCATGATTTTTTTATAAAACTTGACTTTCTTTTGCCTAAAAGGTGAGTGTTTTTTTGTACCATATCATCGAGGCTCATTGGAAGCTGACGCATAATTTTACTCCGCTCTTGATTCTCTGATTCTTGTATAAGTTTTTGAATAGCTTTATCGGTTGAGTATGAATTTTCATGAGAAAAGGCGTGAAAATTTAAAATATTTTTCAATGGTTTTTCTAAATAAGAGGCAAGTTTTTTCTTTCCTTCAGGGGTGAAATGCATGCCATTATTGGTGCGTAATTTGGTTGTTTTTCCATTAATATCATAGCCTGAAAAAGAAAAAATTCCTTCTTCATCACTAAAGCCGCTCCAGATATCGAGAAAATACCCTCCTGCTGTTTCTGTTTCTTGTTTATAGAGCGCATTAAAAATTTTCATTTTTTGTGTCAAAAGGTCATTTCCAAAAGAAGGTTGACCTATCCATATCCATGATTTTCCAGAGGCGTGAAGACTTTCAGTAATTTCGATAATTCTTTGTTTGTAGATGCGTATCCATTCTGACTGATCTGTGTTAATCATGTTATGAGAGTCTGTGATGGGTTGATTATCATTTGCACCGATCATCATGATAATAACATCGGGGCTATTTTGGTCAATGAGTTTAGAAATATTGCTTTGCCAAGAATAATAATCCGTTCGAACTAAGCCGGAAGCTGGTATTGTGTTGTTCATGATAACGATATCGCTATTATTTATAAAAAACTTTTTAAGTGCATCGGCAACAGCGGAGGCTGCAAAATCCCCTACAACAAGAATGCGTTTTGCATTCTCATTTTTTAGCTTTTGTATGTTTTTTTGTGTTACGATCTTTTTTTGCGGCTTGTCTATTTTTTGTTCTATAATTTGCGGTAGCTGCTGTGTCTGTTTGTTTTGTTGTGATAACCATTTGAAGAAGTTCGTTGCTTTACTTGGGGATGGCTGTAAGATCCCCACAATAGAAAGTGAAAACAGCAATAATGTCAAGTATATCAGGCGAAAAGAAGACAAAACCTTAGTCTCCATTATTGTTTGCGAAGGAGAAAAAGCACTTGAGATGATGGATATCCATTTTCTTTTAGACCGTAATGCAGCTGAAAAGCTTTGATTGCTTTGCGAGAGGCGGTTCCGATTTGTCCATCAATATCTCCTTTATAATATCCCAATGCACTTAAGCGAGATTGCAGTTCTTTGCACTCTTGGAAGGTAATAGGCTGAAAAGGTCTTTGCCAATCATGCACTAATCCAAGATGTCCAGCAATACGATCAGCAAGAAGGGAAACAGCAAACGCATAACGATCTGCATTATTATAATGTTTCAGAACAAAGAAATTTTTTGTGACTAAAAATATAGGTCCTTTTGCTCCATCTGGATATTTTAATATTGCTTGTTCAGCTGATGTAGGAAGAGGGTGCCCATTTGCGTGTTTTACACCTAATTTTTTCCATTGATCAAAGGAATACCAGCCTTCAGGAAGGTTTTTCCCCTGCGGCACTTTTACCTCTACTCCCCAAATAAGATTAGGTTGCCAGCCATTTTTGTGGAGAAGGTTAGCAGCAGTAGCCAGAGCATCTGGAACAAAGTTCCAGATATCACGCCGTCCATCTTGATTTATATCAACAGCATAGGCGAGATAACTGCTTGGAATAAATTGTGTATGCCCCAATGCACCGGCCCAAGATCCTGTGAGTTGAGAGCGTTTAATTTCGCCACTTTGTAGAATTTTCATAGCAGCAATCAGCTGTGTATATGCATATTTTGCACGTTTTTTATCAGCATAGGCTAAAGTTGCAAGAGAGCGAATGGTATCACGCATTACACTTTTATTGGCTAAAATTTTCCCATAATTGCTTTCCATTGACCAAATAGCAAGCAGAATATTACGGTCAACACCAAAACGTTCTTCAATTTGAAGAAGCCATTTGTTCCATTTTTTTGCTTGGCGCCGTCCTTCCACAATTGCGATATCATGGACACGATTATCAAAATAGTTCCAGGAAGGAGCAACAAATTCCGGTTGGTATGCGGCGCTTTTTAGAACTTCAGGATCAATGGCATTAACACTTTTAAACGCCATATGAAACGTAGAAGGGGTAATATTGTGAGCAATAGCTATTTTTTTAAATTCTTTAATCCAGTGTTTAAATCCGCTATCAGCATATGAAAGGGATATAAAAAACATAAAAAAAGCAGAAAAAATAACGGCAGAGACAGTGAAAAGAGTTCTCCAAGCTATTGACTTCTCTAAAAAAGAGAAAGTCTTCAATTCTGTTTTTTGCATTTTGAAATCCCCATTAATATTCAATTTATTAGATGTGCAATAACTTTATTTTGTATTTAGTTTAATCGATAATATGATCAAGAAGAGGAAAAAACTGAAATAAATAATTCGTTTTAATCCTTTCAATAAATTCTCAGACTCTTTTTACATTTTTGATTGCCCATTATAATGATAATCAAAACAATAAGATATCTTTTTTACCATTTCGTAAAAACATATGATAAATAAAACAAAAAAGTTATATGAATTCATTGAGGAGGGTGAGTGTGCGTAAAATCCGGAAAGCAGTATTCCCAGTAGCAGGTCTTGGTACGCGTTTCCTTCCTGCGACAAAAACGATTCCTAAAGAAATGTTAACAGTTGTTGATAAACCTGTTATTCAATATGTTGTGGATGAGGCGAGGGAAGCTGGTATTGAGCATTTTATTTTTGTGACTGGACGTAACAAAGCAGTCATTGAGGATTATTTTGATGCGCAAGTTGAATTATACACGACACTTGCTGAATGTGGAAAGAAAGAAGATCTTGCACACTTATACCGTTTACAGCCATTACCAGGGTCAACTTCTTTCACTCGGCAACAGCAACCTTTGGGATTAGGGCATGCTCTTTGGTGCGCGCGTGAATTAGTTGCAGGGGAACCTTTTGCTTTATTATTACCCGATATGTTGATACAGGCGAAAAAGGGCTGTCTTTCTGAAATGATGAGCCTTTATGAAAAGGTGGGTGGGGGAAATATTATAGCAGTTCAGGAATGCGATCCTAGAGAAACACATAAATATGGTATTGTTGGGAAAGGCAAACAGATTGCAAATGGTTTTGAAATCACAAAAATGGTAGAGAAACCGGCACAAGGAACGGCACCATCAAATTTGTACATCAATGGACGTTATATTTTGCAGCCAGAAATTTTTAATATTCTTTCCACTCAAGAACGGGGAACAGGAAATGAAATTCAATTAACAGATGCTATGATACGGCTTTCAAATGAGCAAGATTTTTGGGGTTTGCAAGTAAAAGGGCGCACTTTTGATTGCGGTTCTAAAGCTGGTTTTATTGAAGCCAACGTTGCATTTTCTTTGGCACGCGCTGATATGCACAGCCACGTTTCTACTTCATTGAAAAATTTACTAGAAACCATTAATGTTGAAAAGTGATATAGATCTCTCACTTAATTTTATTGATCGAATTTGATTATGACAATACCGTCTCCTCATATGGCTTTGCAAGGTGCAGTTGCATCAGCGCTTAAAACACTTGCTAGTGAAAAGCAGGGGCTTGAAGCCCTTGAAAAAGCTCTTCTGGAAAGTCTTTCTTCTTCTTTTGAAGCGGCTGTTCAAACTATTAGAAATGCTCGTGGACATGTGGTCATTACTGGTCTTGGAAAAAGTGGTCATATAGGGACAAAAATTGCAGCAACCTTAGCCTCAACTGGAACACCTGCCTTTTTTGTGCACGCTGCAGAAGCCAATCATGGTGATCTTGGTATGATTGGTTCTGATGACGTTATTCTTGCTTTATCATGGTCTGGTGAAACTCAAGAGTTAAGTGGTATTATGAGTTATGCGGCGCGTTTTCGTATTCCTCTTATTGCGATGACATCAAGTAAGCACTCTGTGTTAGGACGACAAGCTGATATTGTACTATTATTACCAAAGATAGAAGAGGCTTGCCCCCATGGTTTAGCCCCTACAACTTCAACAATTATGCAATTGGCAATGGGAGATGCATTAGCGGTTTCTCTTTTAGAAATGCGTGGTTTTACCGCAACGGATTTCAAAATATATCATCCTGGTGGCTCTCTTGGTGCAAGCCTTAAATACGTGTGTGATATTATGCATGAGGGTGATAATATTCCTTTGGTTATGCAGGGAACAGCTATGACTGAAGCGATGAATATTTTGGTGGAAAAACATTTTGGTTGTGTTGGTGTTGTGAATCAAGAAGGTGAACTAATCGGAATTGTAACTGATGGCGATCTTGCACGTAACATTCATTTTAATTTATCAAAATTTAATGTTGACGAGGTGATGACCAAAGCTCCTAAAGTTGTAAAGCCAAATACACTTGTTGGTGCAGCAACAGCTTTTATTAATGATCATCAGATTGGTGCATTTTTTGTGGTTGAAGATAAAAAACCGATAGGAATTGTTCATTTTCATGATCTTTTGCGCATTGGCGCTGCTTAGATTAAGCTTCCCTATCAAATAAAATGTTATAGGTTGAAATAGATTGAATGATACAAAGTTACAATTTTATTGTGAGGTGGCTTTATTGATATTTTGTGGAAGAAAATGATTATTTTACGCATTTCATAATGTTTAAAAAATTCTCAGGGGCTAGATTATACTAGCCTCTTTGCGTATTTTAGAGAGGATTTTCTATCAGGAGGAGAAAGGATATCGCCTTCTGCTTAATGTGTGTGCTCCCTCTGTTCTTAAGAGAGGTTTCCCTTGTACTTTGTTAAGATTTCCGCTTAAGGAAAAACTGTGCTCCTGTATGTGAGGTGCAGAGAAGTTGTGTGGCGTCATATGACATTGTACAATTGACTCTAGAAATTGTTCCACGGAGAATAGAGCGTATTTCAATTTCTATATTTTGGGCATTGAGATAATTATATGCTCCTTCTGATAGTTTTTCTTCTGTATCTGCTGCACGCGTTTCAAAAACACCATTGTGGAAAGAAGAAATAATACCATTCTCATCAACCCATTTTCCATCAATTCCAGTTGGCATATTTGAGTTATAATATCGCGAAAAGTTACAGGCACTTAACAGCAAGGCGGTAATTGTAAGACATAAAATATGATAGGGATGTTTCATTTATTGCACTCTATTTAGATTATTTTGCTCTCTAGTTTCTATAACATTATTAAATTACCCCATGAGTCAATATGAAAAATTTGATAAAAATCAATGAAAAAGCAAAAAAATGGAAAAAAATGCCTTAATGTTGTATTTAATTGACAGCTTGATGAAGTTCGTAAGTGAAACACAAGAGGTAAAATATTTCTTATGGTTTACAACAATTTTTATATTAAGCTGCTAAGTAGTCTCAAAGGAGATTATTGACATTATGGTTGGTCCCATTCTTGTTGCGAGTGAAGATTATGGAAGACGTATAGAACTTTCTTCTATGCTGCGAGGTTTTGGTTATCGTGTCATTGAAGCAGAAAATGGTCTCCGTACGATTGATCTTTTACACAGGCGTAAAAACATTGTGCTTGCACTCCTTGATGTTGTTATGAGTGATTTGAGTGTGAGCGATTTGATTAAAATGATTAGAGTTGCTGGTGTTTCTGTTCCTATTGTCGTTATAGCACAACAAGAGAATCAGCATTTACTCCAGAAAGCTTTAACAGCTGGAGCTATTGATTATTGGATCCATCCAGTAACATTATTACGCGTAAGAGTTACTTTGGATATCCTTGCTCTTATTTCTGCCTTGGAGCATGAGGTTCGAGATATTCGGCGAAAAAAAGAGAATCATTTACGGTTTTCTGATCTTTGCGTAAAAAGTAGAGCTATGCAGATAGTGTTAGAACAATCGAGACAAGCAGCAACTTCTTTACAGAATCTTTTGATAGAGGGGGAAGCTGGAACAGGACGTGAGACATTAGCTCGGATTATTCATCATGAGGGATTATTTTCGGAGGGTGTTTTTGTTCGCTTTCAATGTTCAGCCATCGTTGATCCAGAAGAAGAAAATCAGCAGTGGTTTAAAGAATTCCTACCATTGGTTTCTTCTCTTGAAAAAGGGACACTTTGCCTTTGTGATATTGATCGACTTGAGCCCATACAGCAAAAACGGTTTGCTCATTACCTTAAAGAAAGGGAAAGGGATAAAAAAGGAGATTTTTTTCCTTTTCGGATCATCGCTATTTCAACATCGCGTTTAAAGGACTTGGTTAATGAGAACTTTTTTTTGCATAGTTTGTTTGAACAATTTTCTCACTTGTCTATTAGCGTCCCTGCTTTACGAGAATTAAGGGATGATTTTCCAGAGATCACACAACGTCTGATTGATCGCATTATCACAGAAACAGGGCGATCACATGTCCATGGTTTAGCAGGCTCTGCTCTTTCCTTGCTTATGCAGTATGATTGGCCTGGCAATAGAAATGAGCTTGAAACCTTTTTATTTCGTGCGATTTTACTCAGTGAAGGACCGTTATTAACTGTTCGAGATTTTCCGCAATTAATGGGAAATTCATTAATGAATGTTCCCAATATCATTGAGGGTAATATGCAAGAAGATAATGAGCAAGAATCGATAAAATTTTTGAATACTGATGGGCATGTACGTACTTTTGCAGAGATGGAACATGATATTATAGAGAAAGCGATTAAACATTATAAAGGACATATGAGTGAGATTGCGCGCCGCCTTCATATTGGTCGCTCTACACTTTATAGAAAAATGGAAGAATTGAGAGCAATAAGAAATCAAGAACGAAAGTAAAATTCATAACAAATTTCTCTTCATGACAAGCATGCGTTTCAAAAAAATAGAGTGGATTTTGATAAAGTCCGTGGAGGAAGCTTAAGAAAACAATCATTTATTGTAAAATTTATCTATAGAGGATGATTTTGTAGATTTAAATCAAATATAAATTTTATGTGACTATTTTAATCGTTTGTTTCAATTTATACAATTTTATTTAAGTTTACATTTATTAAAAAAGAGAAGCATTTTTAAAAACTTTTAAATACTACCGCTAAAATTTTTGTATCATCAATATTAAATTTATACTCTCTTAAGCAAGAAGTGGCATTTTATTTGCTATACGATTAAGATAAAGTGATTAGTGTTATCGTTTGCATTACTGATGATGTGATAGTTTAAAATAGAAAGTTTACCCTCTTTGACTCTTTTACAGATTGTTATTGGTTTTGTCCTCTTTTTTTTTATTGCATCTATGTTGGCAATCTACACCTATGGGCGTTTTGTGAAAAATGCTAGGGGGCAATGTTCTTATGCGTTACCTATTCAGAAAGATGAAACTAAGCTTGATCGTATCGTCAGTCAATTAGCTGAGGAAGAAAATGGATTGGGGATTGATAAAGATGCCCTTTCCCTCATTATCAGCAATTTGGATGCGTTTTGTGTTCGTGCAATAGGAGCTGCAGAGGCTGGGCGTAGCCTTGATCTGATGTATTATATTTGGGATGATGATTTAACGGGGCGCCTATTATTAAGTGAAATAGTTGAGGCAGCTGATCGAGGGGTTCGGGTACGGCTTCTTTTGGATGATATTAATGCTCAGGCACGTGATCCAGCTTATATTGCGCTAGATAGACATCCTCATATTGAGGTGAGAATGTTTAATCCAGGGCGATCGCGTAAAGGTGGTTTACGCCGTGGTTTAGAAATTATATTACGGGCAATTACTGTAACACGTAGAATGCATAATAAAGCTTTTATTGTTGATGGCAGGGTCGCTTTTGTAGGAGGACGTAATCTTGCAGATTCTTATTTTGATGCTGGTAAAGAATCCCATTTTCGAGATTTAGATTTGATGTTAATCGGTCCTTCTGTTAAAAAGGTAGAAAGTATCTTTGATGATTTTTGGAATAGTGCTGTTGTTTTGCCAATTCATACTTTGGTTGTTCCTAAAAGCGCAAGTGATCTTAGCTATTGGAAAGATAAATTACGAAAGTTTCGTGATTCCAAGGTTGCAAAAGTTTATTTAGATTATGTCAAAGAGCACATTAACTTTAATTGTTTTATCCAAACAGGAAAGCGGTTATTTTTAGCAGACAAAGTTGTTGTTCTTTCTGACCCTCCAGAAAAAGCATTGCGTAAAAAAGCAAGCAATTGGCTTATGAAGGCACTTTCAAAGGTTATTGGAAATGCCAAAAAAACGGTTCAGATTACGTCACCTTATTTTGTTCCTGGTAAGGTTGGCACGCAGAATTTTAGTAATTTGGTTTCAAAGGGTGTTGATGTCAAAATTCTGACAAATTCTTTAGCTGCTACTGATGTAGCATTAGTGCATGGTGGTTATGTACCTTATCGTAAGGCATTGTTGAAAAGTGGTGTTAATCTTTATGAATTAAAAGCGGAAGGCAATACTCATGGGTTGCGATTGTTTCGATCGAGTAAGGCAAGTTTACATGCTAAAGCTTTTTTAATTGATCGTAAAACAGCTTTTATTGGATCTTTAAATTTTGATCCAAGATCAGCATCATTAAATACAGAAATGGGCATTCTTTTTGAATGTGCTCCCATTACAGCAAGATTAGATTTGTTGTTTTCTGAAGAAACCACAGGGGAAATGAGCTATCACCTGCGTCTTGGTGATAATAATCGTATTTATTGGGATTTTATTGAAAATGAAAAAAAATATAGCATTGACTATGAGCCAGAAAGTAATTTTTGGCGTCGCGCATTTGCAAAAATAATAAGTTGGTTACCTATTGAATCACAATTGTAAATTTTTATAAACCACACTTAAAAAAATATTTATTTTTCTTTTCATTTTGTTTGTAGCATGGCATAATTTTTTGCCAATCTACCATGTATGAGAACCGCAGTTGTATTTTAAAGCTTCTTGCGGTGTTTTATTATAAAAGGAATTTTGATATGGCAAAGATTGTTGAAACGGGGACAGGTGCATTGGCACTGACTTTTGATGATGTACTTTTACAACCCGGTCATTCTCTTGTTATGCCTAGTCAAGTGGATCTCAGTACGCGCATTGCAGCGGATATTAAGCTCAATTTGCCATTGCTTTCTGCGGCAATGGATACGGTAACAGAATCGCGTTTGGCAATTGCTATGGCTCAAGCTGGTGGTCTTGGGGTTATTCATCGTAATATGTCTCCTGCAGAGCAGGCAGAAGAAGTTCGCCAAGTAAAAAAGTTTGAATCTGGTATGGTTGTTAATCCAGTCACCATTGGACCAGATGCAACACTTGAAGAAGCAAAATCTTTGATGCGCTCTCATGGTATTTCCGGTATTCCGGTTGTTGAAAATGGTGCTAAAGGTGAAACTGCTGGACGGCTTGTTGGCATTTTGACAAATAGGGATGTGCGTTTTGCAACGGATCCCAAACAAAAAATTTATGAATTAATGACGCATGAAAATTTAATCACAGTGCGTGAAAATGTTCAACTCAATGAAGCGAAGTATCTTTTACACCATCATCGTATTGAAAAATTATTAGTTGTGGATGAACAGAATCGTTGTGTCGGACTGATAACAGTTAAGGATATTGAAAAAGCAAAATTAAATCCAAACGCTGCCAAAGATTCACAAGGTCGCTTGCGTGTTGCAGCTGCAAGTAGTGTAGGGAACGATGGGTTTGAGCGGGCTGAACAATTAATTGATGCAGGCGTTGATATTCTAGTAATTGATACTGCACATGGACATTCTCAGCGTGTATTAGACACTGTTGAGCGTATTAAAAAAATGACGTTTTCTCCAGCTATTATTGCTGGTAATGTGGCGACTGCTCAAGCAACACAGGCTTTGATTGACAGTGGTGCGGATGCTATAAAAGTTGGGATTGGTCCTGGTTCTATTTGCACAACGCGAATTGTTGCAGGTGTTGGTGTTCCTCAGCTTGCAGCCATTATGAATGCTGCAGAAGTTGCTGAAAAAGCGGGCATTCCCGTTATTGCTGATGGGGGGATAAAAGCTTCCGGTGATTTTGCTAAAGCCTTAGCAGGTGGGGCTTGTGCTGCTATGATTGGCTCTCTTTTAGCGGGTACAGAAGAAAGTCCTGGCGAAGTTTATCTTTATCAAGGACGATCCTTTAAAGCTTATCGCGGCATGGGATCTGTTGGTGCTATGGCACGAGGATCGGCAGATCGCTATTTTCAAGATGATGTTCGTGATGAACTTAAGTTAGTTCCTGAAGGTGTGGAGGGGCAGGTGGCTTATAAAGGTCCTATAGCATCAGTTCTACATCAGCTTGCTGGTGGACTTCGTGCTTCGATGGGGTATGTTGGAGCAAAAGATCTCGTAGAGTTTCGTGAAAAAGCAACGTTTGTACGTATTACGAATGCGGGACTCCATGAAAGTCATACGCATGATGTTTCTATCACACGAGAGAGTCCAAATTATCGTGGACCAGTTTAAAGATACAAGAGCCTAATATCATATTGCATAAATATAAAATTTTCCGAGAACAAGAAAGAGAGACTGCGCTTTTTTCTGTTTGTAATTTGGTGTAATAATCCCAAAAAGGAAAGAATTAGAGGTTAAAACTCTAATTCTTTCTGTTAAGACTATATGAAATAAGTTATATAAAATTAGAATTAACTTTTTGTTGTCTTCCGTCCAGTCTTTGACGCACGTTGGCGAGTGTTTGTCTGATCACTTTGGACGGATTTCTTTCCGTTGTTTGAGGGCATTGTATTATGACGGCTTTTAGACGAAGTTGTTTTTCCATTATTATAAGTCATTATTTTCTCCTTTAAAATTGTCTGGCAGTTGCCATTAGAGTAAAAACGGTCATGCCAAATAGTGGTTCCAAGCATTTTCTAAAAAGTTAATTTTTTGTTGAACGTAAGATGAACTTGTTTAATTTTATGAGAAGATTTTTTCTATTTTTTCAGAAGGATAGCCATATAAAGATGGGAGATATTTGATTTTTTTCTATTGTTCAGACAATCCTCGTAAATTTTATTTTACGCAAATAAATTAAAGAGTTTGGTTTTTTCGTAATGCATGGCGGAAATAAGTTCTTTATGGATGGCTACGTATCTTTTAGCATAAGAGGTAGAAGGATAAAAAGCGAATGGGCAGAAGATGAAAGGAAAAATTCAAATACTCTAAATTGGATCTTATAAAAAAGTATGATCAGATCATTTTAATATTGAATGTAAATTTTTTATGGCTTTGAGAAGGTTTCATTGGCAAGAAGGCGGTAATATTATTTTTTTAGATGATTTAAAATTTTATTATTTTAATGGGAGAAATGAATGCGATTAGGTGGGCGTTTGCAAGCAGCAATAGATGTTCTCACAGAGATAGAAGTGAAGCATCGCCCAGTAGGAGAAGCTTTAAAGGATTGGGGTCTTTCTCATCGCTTTGCTGGAGCAGGTGATCGTGCAGCTATTGGTACAATCGTTTATGATGTTTTAAGACGACGTTATTCTTTACAATGGCGTATGGAGAGTGATGATATCCGAGATATCGTTTTTGGTGCCTTATTAGATTCTGAAAAAATGACGCTGGAGCAAATTGACGGTGAATTGGCAGAAGATCGGTTTGCACCGCAGTTATTAGGGGCTAAACAGCGTAAATCGTGGCAAGGTCAGCAATTAGTGGATGCTCCAGACTATATTCGTGGTGATATTCCGCAATGGTGTCAAGCGCATCTGCGTCCTTTATTTGGTGATAATTGGATCACTGAAGCGGCTGCGTTAGCAACGCGTCCTTCTTTAGACCTACGGGTAAATAACCTAAAGGCAACACCAGAAAAGGTGCTGAAAGAATTAGCAAAAACCAAACTTAAATCTTTTTCATGGTTTGGGCAAGCTTTAAGAATTGCACCGATTGAAAAGTTTAATCGTCATCCCAATGTTCAAGTGGAACCAGCTTTTCAAAAAGGACACTTTGAAATACAGGATTTAGGATCTCAAATTGTTGCTCACCTTGTGGAAGCGCAAGAGAGCATGCAGGTATTAGATTATTGTGCAGGTGCTGGGGGCAAAACATTAGCTTTAGCTTCCGATATGAACAATCGTGGGCAAATTTATGCTTATGATTTTGATAAAGCGCGCTTAGCTCCTATTTTTGATCGTCTTCGACGCGCTGGTGTTCGTAATGTACAAACACGAGCACAAAAAGAAGAATTGAAGCCATTAATAGGCCAGATGGATAGAGTTCTACTAGATGCACCATGTAGTGGGACAGGAACATGGCGTCGTCGTCCAGATGCGAAATGGCGTTTAACATTAGTACAGGTGAAACAACGCCAAACAGAACAGAGGGATATTTTGAATGAAGCGATAGCTTATCTTAAGCCAAATGGGCGCCTAATCTATATTACCTGTTCTCTTTTTACAGATGAAAATGAGGAACAAATTTCCCATTTCCTTCAACAACATTCTCATTTTTCTCCAATAGATATGCCAGCGCTTTGGCAGAAACATTTTAGTTTTTCTCCTGTGCAACCAGTTTTTTCAAATTATGGACTTACTTTGTCGCCGGCCACAACACAAACAGATGGGTTCTTTTTATCTGTGTTGCAAAAAAAACATTGATCCATATTCTTACACTTTTTATCATAAACTTTACGAGAATAATCTTTTTCTTAAGAAAACAGGCTTGTGAAAAGAGAAAGATTGAATCATAACTCTCATGAGTTTTCTTTTACAATTGTTGATTGGTTTTCTATGAGCATATCACATCCAGACACTGTTCTTATTATTGACTTTGGTTCACAAGTTACACAACTTATTGCACGACGGGTACGAGCAATGGGAGTGTATTGTGAAATTACTCCTTTTCAATTGGCTTTAGAAGCTGTGCGCCGCATAAATCCTAAAGCTATTATTTTATCAGGGAGTCCTTATTCCGTTATTGATGAGGGCTCTCCGCGTGCTCCAATGGAAATTTTTGAGGCGGGTGTTCCGATTTTGGGCATTTGCTATGGTGAACAAGTCATGTGTGTTCAGCTTGGAGGAAAGGTTGAAGCTGGACATGAGCGTGAATTTGGGCGTGCTTTTTTGGAAGTTCAAGAAGAGAGTGCCCTTTTTGATGGAGTGTGGGAAAAAGGTTCTCGTTATCAAGTATGGATGAGCCATGGTGACCGTGTGGCAGCTTTACCAGAAGGTTTTCGTGTCATAGGAACCTCAAAAGGAGCTCCCTATGCGGCTATTGCTGATGAGAAAAGATATTTTTATGCGGTACAGTTTCATCCTGAAGTTATCCATACACCGGATGGTACAAAACTTTTGCAAAATTTTGTTCATAAGATCTCTGCTATTAAAGGCAATTGGTCAATGGCTTCTTATCGTGAGCAGGCAATTGCTACGATACGACAAAAAGTTGGGAAAAGTCGTGTGATTTGTGGTCTTTCAGGGGGAGTGGATTCATCTGTTGTAGCGGTACTCCTTCATGAAGCCATAGGAGATCAACTGACATGCATTTTGGTAGACCATGGGCTGATGCGCAAGAATGAAGCTGAAGAAGTTCTCACGCTCTTTCGTGATCATTATAATATAGAGCTTATTCACGTTAATGCTGCCGATATATTTCTTAATGCTTTAGAAGGTGAGACAGATCCAGAAAAAAAGCGCAAAACGATTGGTCGCCTTTTTATTGAAGTTTTCGAAGAAGAAACTAAAAAAATAGGAGGTGCAGAGTTTTTAGCACAAGGAACACTTTATCCAGATGTTATTGAGAGTGTGTCTGCTATTGGTGAAACGGTAACCATTAAAAGCCATCATAATGTGGGTGGGCTACCAGAACAGATGAATATGAAACTTGTAGAACCGTTGCGTGAGCTCTTTAAGGATGAGGTTCGCTTGCTAGGGCGAGAGTTAGGATTACCGGAGCAGTTTATTGGTCGCCATCCTTTTCCAGGTCCCGGTCTTGCAATTCGCTGTCCAGGTACTGTGACCCGTGAAAAATTAGAAATTTTACGTGAAGCAGATGCTATCTACCTTGAGGAAATCCATAAAGCTGGTCTTTATGACGAAATTTGGCAAGCTTTTGCTGTTCTTCTTCCTGTTCAAACTGTTGGCGTGATGGGGGATGATCGCACTTATGAATTTGTTTGTGCTCTTCGCGCCGTCACATCTGTAGATGGAATGACTGCTGATTTTTATCCCTATGATATGGCGTTTTTAAGTAAGACAGCAGCACGTATTATTAACGAAGTTAGAGGGATTAATCGTGTTGTATATGATGTAACCTCAAAACCTCCTAGTACTATTGAATGGGAATAATTAAAATGAAGGATAAGTTTTTTAAGAATAAAATATGACTGAGGGTTTGATATTCGAGAAGTGTAGAAAAAATCATTTAAAAATGATTGTGTATTTTCATATGATATAAGCCTTTATCTGACAATCTGTACGTCAATATCGTTTAAAATTGAGAAGTGTGGGATTTTGCATGTCTGAGAAAAAAATTGTTGCACACCGTGGAGGAGCTCATCTTTATCCTGAAAATACCCTTTCGGCATTTAATAATGCTATAGCGTTAGGTGTTGATGAAGTTGAATGCGACGTTCATTTGCTAAAAAGCGGTGAAGTGGTTGTCTTTCACGACTTCCGTCTAGACCAATTGGTTGGAAAAAAGGGGTATATTCATGACATTGATAATGAAACACGCAAACAACTCTGCGTAAAAGGAAGCCAAGAAGCACCTCCCTTATTAGAAGAAGTGCTTGATCTTTTAGCACCAACGAATGTTGCATTGCATCTTGAAATCAAGACATGCGGTGAAGTGGAGCGCGAAACAATATTATCCCAAAAAGCGCTTGCGCTAATAAAAAGCCGAAATTTATCAGAACGGGTTTCTGCAATTAGTTTTGATCCTTTTATCCTTCGTCCTTTTATTGAAGCAGGAATACCATCTGGTCCATGTGTTGATAATTTTGAAGGTGATATGTACCGTCATTTTTCTGAATGGAAGCAATTAGGTTATTCTGACCTAAGTTTAGATGGCTCTATTGTTTCACAGAACTTTATTGAATCAGCTCTTGAGGCTGGTTTTACTGTAGGGGTATGGACAATTAATGGAAAAGCTCGGTTATCATATTGGCTTGATATGCCTGTACATTATATTACGACAGATCAACCTGATCTCGCATTGCAATTGTGTGCACAAAGGTAAAAATACATCAACACAAAAGGAACTATATATTTTCATAAAGTTAGCGTAATGAAAGAAGAAAAATTATCTAATATATAACAATAATACATTGATTTATAATGATAATTAATATTTTACTCATGTGAGTAAGAGACCTTAATACGTAAGATTCTCTTATTTCAAATATTTTTACAATGAATCAATCAAAATCATTTGTTTGAACATTACAAGTAGGGTTGGTGTGTGGATAAAAAATAATTGAGAAAAGAATAAAAATATTCATTTAACGTATTTCAAATGCAAGGCTTATTAAGCATTAGGGTCTCATATGATGATGTCGTTTTGCACTTTTATGAAGTGTAAAAATGATGGCATACAAAAAGTCTTATATACTTTAATGGAGAGGCTTTATGTCTTATTTTACAGGTTCTATCATGAAATGTAGATGTATTGAAAGATTTTTTAACAGCATGGAAATTGGTCATACAGTGTCATTTTGTTTTGCATGAGGGGTGTGATCTTGTTACAGGGAAAGAGACTATTAAGCGCTTCAAAATGATTTTCTTAATTTTAAAAAAATTCTATTTGTCTCTTCTTTAAATTCAGTAGCAACATCGTGTTCAAGTTATAAGCCGAAAGTTATAAGACAAATAATAAAAGAATAAACAATTCTTTTTAAAAAAGTAAATCCAGATATTAAAATAGTCATTGAATGATATTTACGATCCATATCTTTTTACCAAGTGGCTTTGCTTATTTAAGCCATCTCACTTTTTTCAGATAGTTACAAACGCGTATTTCGTGAATATATAAGAAAGCTTATAAAAGAAAATAAATAAATTTAAATAAATTCATTTGACCTTTAGGTGGTTCCTGTTTAAATGAGAGAATATGTTTCTGAAATAAAACTGTCATAGCATGTTCATGTGTAATACTATAAATTTAGGGGGTAGTTTGTATTCCATCACTTCAGAAAGGGTGAAGCATGAGTCGTTTTTATCTTTCCATAGCGGCCACGGTTGCTATCATAATGTCCACAGCGGGGATGACAGAAAGTTTTGCACAGACAAAAATCAGCTTTTGGCATTCTATGAGTGGTGAATTAGGAAAGCAAACTGAAAGTCTCATTAACGATTTTAATGCAAGTCAATCTGAGTATAAAGTTGTTTCTTCATTTCGCGGTGAATATGAAGAGGGATTGATTTCACTCATTGCAGCATTTCGTGGAAAGAAACAGCCAGTACTTGCTCAAATTTATGACGTTGGTACTGGAACTATGATGGCTGCAAAAGGCGCAATCTACCCATTTTATCAACTTATGGCTGATACAAAACAAGAATTTGATCCTACAGATTATTTCCCTGTTATTAGTGGTTATTACTCCGATGAACAGGGACGTATCGTCTCTATGCCATTTAATATTTCAACACCCATCCTTTATTATAACAAAGATATCTTTAAAAAAGCAGGGCTTGATCCAGAACAGCCTCCTAGAACGTGGCAAGATATAGAAAACTTTTCCAAGAAAATTCTTGAGACTAAAGCGGCAAATTGTGGTTTTACAATGGCTTATGCCGCTCAATGGATTGGTATAGAAAATTTTTCAGCGTTGCATAATGTTCCTTTTGGAACGAAGGAAAATGGCTTTAAAGGACTTGATTCAGAACTTACATTTAATGGACCTTTACAAGTGCGTATGTGGGCTGACCTGAAAAAGTGGTCTGATCAAGGTATTTTCCGTTATGGTGGTCCAGCAGGTGCATTAGATTCAACACCAATGTTTATGGCACAAAATTGTGCAATTTTTATGCAATCTTCAGGATCACATGCTGGGATTGTTTCTGAAGCTCAGTTTAATGTGGGGGTTGGTATGCTACCGTACTATAAGGATACAGAAGGAGCACCACAAAATTCAGTTATTGGGGGAGCTTCTATTTGGGCGTTTAAGGGCCATACTCCAAAGGAATATGCAGGGGCAGCCGCTTTTCTTAAATTTCTTTCAAAAACAGAAAATCAAGCAAAGTGGCATCAGGAAACAGGTTATCTCCCAACCACAAAAGCGACTTATGAATTGAGCAAAAAACAACATTTCTATGAAAAAACGCCAGGTGCGGATATAGCTATCAAACAGATTAATCTTAATCCACCAACAGTTAACTCAAAAGGGATAAGATTTGGTAATTTACCACAAATTCGTGCCATTCTTGATCAAGAGTTGGAAGCTGTTCTTAGTGGTTCAAAAACGCCGAAAGATGGTTTAGATGAGACCGTTGAACGTGGAAATAAACTCTTGCGTGAATTTGAAAGATCTAATCATTAATTTCGTTTTATTGTTAAACATTAAAGACTCAACAAAAACGGTTGAGTCCTTTTTGTTTACTTTTTTAAAGTCTCTACATTTAAAGAGCCCTACGAATGCAAGAAAAACATGCATATTTTAAAAATAGTCTACTTTCTTACGGACTGCTTTTTCCTCAGCTTCTTGTGACTTTTTTGTTTTTCTTTTGGCCTGCTGCTCAAGCAATAAAATCATCTTTTGAGCGTGAAGACCCTTTTGGCTTTACAACAACCTTTATTGGTTTTGAGAATTATCTAACCGTTCTTTCTGATCCTACATATCGGCAATCGCTTCTTACAACCGCAGTATTTTCCATCTCAGTTACTGTCGCTTCAATGACAATATCACTTCTCTTAGCTGTCTGTGTTGATCGTGTCATCCGTGCAAAAAAGGCTTATACAATGCTTTTGCTCTGGCCCTATGCTGTTGCTCCAGTATTGGCAGGTATATTGTGGCTGTTTATCTTTCATCCCACCATCGGAATTATCCCTTTTTTTCTCGAGAAAATAGGGGTGCTATGGAATTATCGTATTAATGGCACTCAAGCAATGATTCTTATTGTCATTGCGGCTAGTTGGAAACAAATTTCTTACAATTTTCTCTTTTTTCTTACAGGTCTTCAGTCTGTTCCGCGTTCTCAAATAGAAGCAGCCGCCATTGATGGTGCTGGTCCATTTAAACGATTTTGGACAGTGGTTTTCCCGCAAATTTCACCAACGACGTTTTTCCTTCTTATTGTCAATGTCAATTATGTTATGTTTGATACTTTTGGTATTATTGATAATACAACTTCTGGAGGTCCTGCGCGTGAAACGAGCATCCTCGTCTATAAAGTATATGACGATGGCTTTAGAAATCAAATAATCGGTGCATCAGCAGCACAATCAACAATATTGATGTTGATGGTTATTGTCTTAACGTTTATCCAGTTTCGCTGGATTGAGCGCCGTGTACAATATTAGGAAACAAATTATGGTTGAAAATCGCCCTGTTTTGAAATTTCTAACCCATATTACTCTTATTGTTGGTATTATCATTATTTGCTTTCCAGTTTATGTTGCTATCATTGCATCAACTCATAGTTCAGCAGCATTTAACTCAGGAACACTTCCTCTTTTGCCTGGGAAATATGCTCTGGAAAATTATAAAACAATCTTTGGTGATGGCCTTGCACAGCTGGGTTTGCCCAACCTCTGGCCACTCTTAATGAATTCATTCATTATGGCTCTTGGGATTAGCGTTGGAAAAATTATTATTTCACTTTTGTCTGCTTATGCAATTATTTACATGCGCTTTCCCTTCCGAAAAACTGCTTTTGTTCTTATTTTTGTTACATTGATGCTCCCTGTCGAAGTTCGTATTCTTCCAACCTATGAGATTGTTGCGAAATTGGGGATGGTTAACACCTATAGTGGAATGATTATTCCACTTATTGCATCTGCAACCGCTACATTTTTATTTCGCCAGTTTTTTTTGACTGTTCCAGATGAACTCTTAGAGGCGGCACGTGTTGATGGTGCAGGTCCAGTTAAATTTTTTAAGGATATTCTTCTTCCTCTTAGTAAAAGCAATATCGCTGCTTTATTTATCATTATGTTCATTTATGGATGGATACAATATCTCTGGCCTCTTATCATCACAACGGATCAAAATCATCAAACGATCCTTATTATTTTAAAACAGCTTATTGTCGAATCACTTCAACATGATCCTCAATGGAATATACTCATGGCAGTATCGGTTGTTGCCATGGTTCCCCCTGTTCTTGTTGTTATCTTCATGCAGCGGCTTTTTATCAAAGGCCTTATTGAAACGGAGAAGTAATTGTGGCCATAATCCAGTTATCAAATATAAAAAAACAGTATGACAACGGCATTCTGGTCATTGATGATTTAAATTTAACTGTTGCCGATAAAGAACTTCTTGTTCTTGTCGGTCCTTCAGGGTGCGGAAAATCGACCTTATTACGTATTATAGCAGGACTTGAACAAGTTACTTCAGGTGAATTATGCATTGATAACGAATGTATCAATGATCGTGAACCAGCTGATCGTGATATCGCTATGGTTTTTCAAAATTATGCCCTTTATCCCCATATGACAGTTCGTGGAAACTTAGAATATGGTCTTAAAAATCGTAAAACTCCTAAAGAAGAAATTAAAAAACGTATCGCACATGCTGCAAAGCTTTTGGAGATAGAACCATTTCTTGATCGTAAACCACGACAATTATCAGGAGGACAACGTCAGCGTGTTGCAATGGGGCGTGTGATTGTACGTCAACCCCGTGTTTTTCTCTTTGATGAACCTCTTTCAAATCTTGATGCAAAATTACGGGCGCAAATGTGTATTGAAATAAAAACACTACAGCGTTCATTAGGAACAACGAGCCTCTATGTTACCCATGATCAACTAGAAGCTATGACATTAGCTGATAGAATAGTCGTTTTGAATAAAGGAGCTATCGAGCAAATTGGAACACCAATGGAAATTTACGATACTCCAGCAACAACATTTGTTGCTGATTTTATTGGTTCTCCTCCTATGAATTTTCTTGATCGCCATGTCTTAGAACAACATTTAGGGCATTCATTTTCTTATGGCGAAGAAACTGATCTTTTGGCATTCAGACCTGAAATAATCTTATTGGGACAACATCCAGATAAAGGGCCTGTCTTTCACACAAAAATTGAGCTTATCAAGCTTATTGGAACAGGTTGCCATATTTTAACGCGTTGGAATGGTATCATCTTTACGATTGAAATAAAAGAACGCTTGACACAAGACTATGGTCAAAAACTAAGTTTCACAGTTGCTCATCAGAATTTTCATACTTTTAATAAAAACACAGGAAAGCGCACAAATAATAAGTAAGCATTACTTGATGTGACACGACTCTCTTTTATGCTGCGTCATGATAATGTTGTGTTTTGACTTTCTCGATTACATTTACAAACTCAGGTTGTAACCGATGGGATTAAAAACAAAATTTTAACAGTTTTAGTAATGATCCATTGTCCCATGGCGCTGAGAATGTCAAAACATTTATATGAAGAAATTTTGCATTTTCACGGTCTGTAAGAAGAATATAATTTTCAAACATCATTTTCATTATAAAAAAATATCAATATAGAATAAATCTTTATTAACCATATTTTTACTCATTTATAATTTTGTTATAAAAAAAACATATTATAATATGTTTCTTGATGTAATAATTTATGTGTATTATAAAAGTAAATGAGAGAAATAGAGAGAAAAAATGAGTCACAGATAAGGGAGGATGCGCCCCATATCTTGGCTTTGACCCCTAACATAAGAAGTCTACTTGATCCACAAAATACGACGCTGTTTTAAATAGTCTGTACGAAAATAGGCGCATTCTATTTTACCGCTGGCCATATGATCTAAAATGGTTTCAGAGCTCCTATAAGAAGCATTTGTTTTTTCTACCAATCACATAAATTAGAGAGAAACCTATGCGCGCATGCTGCAAGTTTATTTTTTTCTCATGTAAATCACTATGCAATTCTCAGCGAGGGTATCTGATAAGTTGCAAAAAAATCACTGAGAGATAGAAGGCGTGCTTGTTTTAGAATTTTCATTACTTTTAACGATAAAAGCAGATGAAACACATCTGTAACATCTCATCGATCTTTTCTATATTCTTGAGTTAAAAATTGCCTATAGATCATCCTCAAACAGATCTTTATGAATATAGCATAAGGGATCGATGCAAGCACCTATAAGAATCAGCAGAGACCAAGACAGTTATATTATTGTTTTACAAAGCATTTTATAAAAGCTGGTATATTTTTTCAATATATTACCAGTCTATTAATGGTTTTATGATATTACTTTCTTATAAAGCGCGTGCTTTTTTGTTGCTTATAAATCAACCTAAACTTTATACAGCAGTATGTTTGAGACAAATATGAAGACGGTTCAGTGCTGTATTCAGTTTTGTATGCCAGAGTAGAATAAGCTTATCTGCTTGTGTAATTTTTAAAATGAGGAGACAGCTTAATTTAGGGGGGGAATATGAAAGCATCAAGATAAAAAATAGATTCTGTCTTTAGCATCATCTTTTAATTTAGTATTGCAATTTTCAAAAACATCTGAGCCAGTGTCTCTTACATAATGGCGATTAAGCATTGCCGAACACATTTTTTACGTTCTTTGAATAGAATTGCATCTCTCATACAAAACAGAATACCTAAACAGAAGGCTATTGGGTTGCCAATTTACGCACTTTTTTTAAAAAATATCTTGCAAGGTTGTTCCAACTATTTATTCACGCAGTCGTTTATAAGTAGTATAACATAAAATCCATTGTGTATCGCCATCTTTATGCTTATAAAAATGCAAGCTGGGGCCATCATCATACTCTCTTTCAGTCTCCAACATTGCAACAATTATTGTGTTGAGACTCTTCATAAGAGGCATTTTTTCTTCAAGTGGTTTTTATTCATACACTAATTCTACTTGCATGTTATAAATGAAGTTGGATAGATAAAAATACTTTAAGAAAAAGACACCAAATTCTTCTTATGAATCGTTTCAAGTGTCGAGAGTTATTGTAAAAGAAGCATTGAAAAATAGAATGCTACTCTACTGCTGACAGTTTGGGCACCATGAGGCAATAAATCCACTTACTTTATCTATCTTAGAATCTATAGAGTATAAATTTCTCTGTAAAAGTAACTTTATTTCATATCAATGTTATCAATTATAGCTGTTGGAGCATCATTAGTAACATAATCATAGACCTACGATTTTATGAACTCTTTTTTATCTCTTTTATAGAAGATCTTAATGTTTTGTGATAGCATCAATGATGGTATTCACATTGTGTTCCATCATATCGAGATAAGTTGCTGCAGGGCCATTTTTGTTTGACAATGCATCAGAATAAAGTGTTCCACCAATTGTTAAACCTGTTTCTTTTGCAATCTGTTTTATGAGACGGGGATTAGAGATATTTTCAACGAATAGGGCAGTTGCTTTATTCGCTTTAATTTGTTTTATAAGTTTAGCAACATCGGCTGCGGTTGCTTCAGTTTCTGTTGAAGCACTTTGAGGGGCAAGGATAGTAAAACCATATTCCTTGGCAAAATAGCCAAAGGCATCATGAGATGTGATAATGATACGTTTATCTTTAGGAATGGTAGCAATTTTTGTTTTCAGGGTATCTTGTGCTATTTTAAGTTTTTGGATGTAGGTTTCGGCATTTTTTTTGTAGCTGGTGCAGGATTGTGGATCGATTTTACAAAAAGCAGCAGCGATATTTTTCACATAGATTTTGACATTGGGAATTGTTTGCCAAGCGTGTGGATCAATAACGCTATGGTGGTGATGGGCATTATGTTCTTGATTTTTCATTTTGAGAGAGGGAATGTTAGCGCTAACTTCGACAAGAAGTGCTTTTGTACCGCTTGCTGTAATGAGGCGATCAATGAATCCTTCTAAATGAAGCCCGTTGATGAAAATAATTTGAGCATTTCTAAGCGCTTGAGCATCATGGGGGGTAGGTTCATAAGTGTGGGTATTCGCATTTGGACCTACAAAAGTAGTCATAGAGATATGGTGGTCTCCTACATTTTTTACGAGATCTGCGAGAATAGAAAAGCTCGCAACAACTTTGATTTTATTGTGTGCAGAAGCAGAAAATGGAGAAAGGGCAAGCAATAAGGCTCCAAGAATAACAAATTTTTGAGCAAACTTAGGCACATTTTTTTCCTTAAAGTGAGGAGGTATAAAAGAGGTGGGGAAACCATGTTACAATAAAGCCACGTGGACTTATCAAACAGGAAACGAGATAAATAAATCCTGCGGCAATGATGATAGCAGGGCCGGAGGGAAGTGAAAGATGAAAAGAAAGCAGGAGACCACATACGCTAGAAATGATTCCAAAAAGAGTGGAAAGCGCGCAAATAGGGACTAGCCGTGAAAACCAAAAACGGGCTGTAATGGCTGGAATCATCATAATACCAACGGAAAGTAATGTTCCTAGTGATTGAAAGCCTCCAACCAGATTCAACACCACAAGTCCAAGCAATGAAATATGAATATATTTACTCAATGGAGAGAGTGATTTAAAAAAGAGGGGGTCAAAGCTTTCTAAAACGAGTGCACGCCAAAAAATACAAAGGCTGCATAGTGTAATCAGCATTATAGTAGCGATTAACCAAAGGGCTTGTGCATCAAGTGCAAGAACCGATCCGAATAAGAGATGAAGCAGCTCAATTGTTGAGTCTTTCAGTGAGATAATAATAACACCTGCCGCGAGTGCAATAAGATAAAAGACGGTCATGGATGCATCTTCTTTCTGAAAGCTGTTTCGTGAAATCAAAATGGTTGCTAAAGCAACAATAAGACCAGCGAAGATGCCACCAAGTGTCATAGATATGAGGGAAAAACCACAAATCAGAAAAGCAGTTGCAACACCAGGAAGAATGGCATGAGAAATAGCATCTCCTGTCAAGCTCATTCCACGGAGCATCAAAAACACACCAACAGGACAAGCGCTAATAGACAGAAAAATAGAACCGATAAGGGCGTTTTGCATAAATTGGAAATCAACAAAGGGGGCAAGAAAAAATGCATACACGTCTTATACCTAAGTAAGAAAGAGAGGATCATTGATGGGAAGATTTTGTTTTTGTGCGCTAATAGGGAAAGAATTGGATGTGAGAGGTGGCATAACGTGATGAATGGTGTTGTTTAAAAACTGTGTTGTTTCTCCATAAAAGGCGTTTTGTTGATCAATTTGAATCATTTGGGGGAAAAATTCTTGCACGATGAGAGGATTATGGAGTGCTGTGAGAATTGTGCGTCCTTGCTGTTGCCAGTATGTGATCAGTGCAAGAAGGTCTTTTTGGGTATTATGATCTACACCATTGAAAGGTTCATCAAGTAAAATAATATTGGCATCTTGTATAATGATACGTGCAAAAAGAGCGCGTTGCAATTGCCCGCCTGATAATGTTTCAAGCGAACGGGGTGCGAGTTCTGTAAGCCCAACCATTTTAAGAGCATTTTGAATCTTAGAATCATAAGGGCGCTGATTCTTCCATAATCCACAAAAAGACCACAGTCCTGTTTTTACAAGCGTTTTCACATCAATTGGAAATGTTTGATCTATATTACATTGCTGAGCAAGATAAGCAATGCAGCTTTTTTTTGGTTTTGTAATTTTTCCTTTAAGAGGTTTAATCAATCCGGCGATAGCTTTTAGCAGTGTCGATTTTCCAGCGCCATTATCACCTGTTATTGCAACCAATGAACCAGCTTTTAATTTTGCTGAAAAGTTCTTTATTGCTATTCTATTCCTATAGCCTAATGTTGTCTTATTGAAGTGCAGATCCATATTTTTTACCATCGTTGCTTATTATTTTGGAAACTATGTAATAATATAACGTTTGTCAACAAAATGTTATATTATTACATAGTTTTGAGTACTGAAAATTTTAGTGGGAAGATCGTGGAAAATTAAAAATAATAATTGAATTCACCTTGACGAAAGAGAGAGAGTATATACTATATATAGTATCAAAATGATTGGTGATTCTAAATAAGCACAAGAGAGGGTGTTAGTGTGTTTCGTTTGGTATCTAAGTTATTTCCATTATTGTAAAGAGTTTATTGGCCAAAGGTATAGCAGTATTTTTACTGAAGGGTCTCTTTTGGAGGGATTTCCTTTCGTTTTTGTAATTGATTTTTGCCGTAAAAGAGCAAACAGAGCTCTTGAAAAACGGTAGTTTAGAACGTTAGTTTTTTAGACAGCAGGAGGGAATTGTAATGCAAGCAAAAGATTGTTTTATAACTAGGGGGCTTTGCCATTTAAGTTGTAGAATAATCGCTTATTCTCATCATAGTTTTTGAAGTTATTTGATGAGGAATTCTGTTATGTTCAGGAAGCTGTGTATTATTTGAAAATAATCACATGTTTTGCGTACAATTTCTGTTTTTTGTTATTCTTGAGTACCTATAAAATTATTAGATTGACCTTTCAGGGTTGATTGTTTGGAATTGTGAAAGTTGAAGAAAATGTCGATCACTATTTATAGCAAACCATCTTGTGTCCAATGTGATGCTACACGCCGCGCTTTTGATGCAAAAGGCATTCATTATCGTGTTGTTGATATTTCCTGTGATGAACAAGCATACAGTTTTGTTCAATCTCTGGGGTATCGTCAGGTTCCTGTCGTTGTTTGTGGTGAAAATCATTGGTCTGGTTTTAGACCAGATATGATTAGTGGTCTTTGTGCTTAATGGGGCTTATTGTTTATTATTCGAGTGCAACGGGTAATACAGAACATTTTGTCTCGCAGCTTGGTCAACGACTCTTCAAAATTGATAAAAGAAAGCCTTCTGCATTGGTTGGTGAACCTTATGTATTGGTTGTTCCTACATATGCAGATGGTGAAGGAAGAGGGGCCGTGCCGAAAGCCGTTGTCCAGTTTCTTAATGAAGCTGAGAACCGAAAATTAATTTGTGGTGTTATTGGCGGTGGGAATCGTAATTTTGGTCGCTATTATAATTTAGCAAGTAAAATTATTGCTGAAAAATGTTGTGTACCTTGCCTTTATCGTTTTGAGCTGCGTGGAACTGATGAAGACGTTATTTATGTAAAAAAGGGATTGGAAAGATTTTGGAAACAATTGGTATAGGACAATCGCAGAAATCGGATCAGATTACTGATTATCATGCGTTGAATGCAATGCTTAATCTTTATGATGAAAATGGTCATATTCAATTTGATATGGATCGGCTTGCTGCGAGGCAATATTTTCTTCAGCATGTTAATCAAAATACAGTTTTTTTTCATAACCTGAAGGAAAAAATAGATTACTTAATAGAAGAAGGTTATTATGAAAAAGCTTTATTTGAGCTTTATGATTTTTCTTTTATTAAAAAGCTTTTTAAACGTGCTTATGCATTTAAGTTTCGTTTTCCTACCTTTTTAGGCGCATTTAAGTATTATACCAGCTATACACTGAAGACTTTTGATGGGAAACGTTATCTTGAACGTTATGAAGATCGCGTCTGTCTTGTAGCTTTATATTTGGCACAAGGGAATAAAGCTCTTGCTGAAAGTTTTGTGGATGAAATTATTACAGGACGTTTTCAACCGGCAACACCGACATTTTTAAATGCTGGGAAAAAACAACGAGGTGAATTGGTTTCGTGTTTTTTGCTACGTGTTGAAGATAATATGGAATCGATAGGTCGTTCGGTTAATTCGGCTTTGCAGCTTTCAAAACGTGGTGGAGGTGTAGCGCTTTGTTTAACGAATTTGCGGGAAGCAGGGGCGCCAATTAAGCAAATAGAAAATCAGTCCTCAGGTGTTTTACCGGTGATGAAACTCTTGGAAGATTCTTTTTCTTATGCCAATCAGCTTGGGGCACGACAGGGGGCTGGAGCTGTTTATTTGCATGCTCATCATTTAGATATTATGAAGTTTTTGGATACAAAGCGTGAAAATGCTGATGAAAAAGTTAGAATCAAAACGCTTTCGCTTGGTGTCGTTATTCCTGATATTACTTTTGAGCTTGCACGGAATAATGAGGATATGTATCTCTTCTCATCGTATGACATCGAGCGTGTGACAGGTAAGCCCTTTAGCGATATTTCTTTAACGGAGCATTATCGTTCTTTTGTTGATAATGCAAAGATTCGTAAAAAGAAAATAAGTGCACGCGTTTTTTTCCAGACATTAGCGGAAATTCAATTTGAGTCCGGTTATCCCTATATTTTATTTGAGGATACTGCTAATCGATCGAATCCGATAGCTGGGCGCATAAGTATGAGCAATTTATGTTCAGAAATTTTGCAGGTGAGTGAGGCGAGTGAACTGGAGACAGATTTAACTTATCGCACGATTGGAAGTGATATATCCTGTAATCTTGGATCCATGAATATTGCCAAAGCAATGGAAAGTCCTGATTTTGGACAGACCGTGGAATCTGCTGTTCGTGCTCTTACTGCTGTTTCGGATATGAGCAATATTGCTTGTGTGCCTTCCATTGCGAAAGGCAATGCTGAAAGTCATGCGATTGGTTTGGGACAAATGAATTTGCATGGGTTTCTAGCGCGTGAGCAGATCTATTATGGGTCTCCAGAAGCGATTGATTTTACCAATATCTATTTTTATATTGTGACATATCACGCCATACGGGCTTCCAATTTAATTGCGCACGAACGTCAAGAAATGTTTGCAGGGTTTGAAAAATCAGCTTATGCAGATGGACGTTTTTTCGAAAAATATATTGAAAAAGAATGGAAACCGCAATTTCCGCTTGTGCAAGAGCTTTTTGCACGGAATAATATTGTTATTCCAGATCAAAAGGATTGGCAGGAACTCAAAAAATTAGTTATTGAGTATGGGCTTTATAACCGCAATTTGCAGGCAGTTCCACCTACGGGATCTATTTCCTATATTAATCATGCCACTTCTTCCATTCATCCAATTGCTTCAAAAATTGAAATTCGCAAAGAGGGAAAAATTGGGCGCGTTTATTATCCCGCTCCTTATATGGATAATACGAATTTGAATTTTTACCAAGATGCTTATGAGATTGGTCCTGAAAAAATTATAGATACCTATGCTGCTGCAACACAGCATGTTGATCAAGGTCTTTCATTAACATTATTTTTTCCTGATACAGCGACCACACGTGATATTAACCGCGCACAAATTTATGCTTGGAAAAAGGGAATCAAGAGTATTTACTATGTACGATTACGGCAAGTAGCATTAAGTGGAACAGAAGTTGATGGCTGTGTTTCGTGCAGTTTATAGGAGATCATCATATGACAAAGATTACAACCAAAAATCCTGTTGTGTGCGCTGTTAATTGGAATAGATTACATGATGAGAAAGATCTTGAAGTATGGAACCGCTTAACTGGGAATTTTTGGTTACCTGAGAAGGTTCCACTTTCCAATGACATTCCCTCATGGTCAAGCTTAACGGATGAAGAACGCAAGCTAACAATTCGTGTTTTTACAGGACTAACGCTTCTCGATACAATTCAAAACACTGTAGGAGCCATTTCGCTTCTGGCTGATACGATAACAGAGCATGAGGAGGCAGTTTTGACGAATATTGCCTTTATGGAAGCTGTTCATGCACGTTCTTATTCCTCTATTTTTTCAACCCTTTGTTCGACGGTAGAAGTTGATGATGCGTTTAGATGGTCAGAAGAAAATATTCATTTGCAGAAAAAGGCTAGATTAGTACTTGAGCGTTATGAAGCAAATGATCCACTTAAGAAAAAAATTGCTTCGACTTTGCTGGAAAGCTTTTTATTTTATTCTGGTTTTTATTTGCCCATGTATTGGGCCAGTCGCGCTAAGTTGACCAATACAGCAGATCTCATTCGATTAATTATTCGTGATGAAGCAGTCCATGGTTATTATATAGGTTATAAATTCCAATTGGGCTTTGCAAAGCTTGATGAAGCCAAAAAGAAAGAAATTAAAGATTTTGCTTTTAACCTGCTCTTTGACCTTTATAATATCGAGTGCAAATATACTGAAGATCTTTATGATGCACTTGGATTGACAGAAGATGTTAAAATTTTTCTTCATTATAATGCTAACAAGGCTTTAATGAATTTAGGTTTTGAAGCTCTTTTCCCCCCTGAGGTTTGTCGTGTTAATCCCGCTATTTTGGCAGCTTTATCACCAAACTCTGACGAAAATCATGACTTTTTTTCAGGGGCAGGTTCTTCTTATGTCATTGGCAAGGCGGTTGCTACTACGGATGATGATTGGGAATTTTAATGTTTGCATGCAAATAGAAGTGCGCGGGGTATCCCACTTAGATCTTTGCGCACTTCTAAACATTGAAAACCATTTTTTTCAAACAAATTGCAGGCTTCATTTTCTTGAGAGAAACCAATTTCAACAGCGACATAGCCGTTTTCTTTTAAGTAATTGGCTGCTTCATGGGCGAGTTTTCGATAAAAATCAAGTCCATCTTCCCCTCCTATCAGAGCGCGCAATGGGTCATGTAAGCGCACTTCTTTTGCAAGTTTTTTGATATCTTTTGCGGGAATATAAGGTGGATTGGAAACAATAAAATCAAAGCGATCTGTGACAGAATCAAACCAGTCGCTAAGAAGAGGTGTGAAGCGGTGTGCTACTTCAGCATTTTTTGCATTTTTTTTCGCTGTTTTAAGGGCATCTTCAGAAATATCGACTGCCACCGCATAGGATTGGGGAATTTGTTTAAGGAGTGCAATAGCAATGGCGCCACTTCCTGTTCCCATATCAAGGAATGTTGTTCTTCTCGAATTTTCGACCTGTTTTTGGAGAAAAGGGAGAACAAGATCTATCAGCGTTTCTGTATCAGGACGAGGTTCTAACGTCTCTTGAGACAATGTAAAAGATATACCATAAAATTCTCGTGCTCCTATAATACGGTAAACGGGTTCGCCTGCAATACGCCGTTGTAAAGCCTGTTCTATTTGTATAATATGCTCAGAAGATAGATGCATATCTGGTTTAGAAATTCTTTCAGCAGCATTTATTCCTGTTATCCATTCAACGAGTATTTTCGCATCGAGATCGGCTTCAGCAATCCCTTTCGTGCGCAATTTTTCTTGCATTTGTTGGATAACATTCTTGAAAGAATATTTGCTCAATTATTATCCATTTCCATCAGCAGTGTTGTTTGATGATCTGAGATGAGTGCATGAAGAAGTTCATCAAGATCTCCCTCTAGAATGCGATCAAGCTTATACAAGGTTAGATTAATACGGTGATCCGTGACACGTCCTTGTGGAAAATTATAGGTACGAATACGTTCTGAGCGATCACCAGAACCAACTTGGCTTTTACGAGAAGCTGAACGTTCACTTTCCGCTTTTTGTCGTTCGATATCGAATAAGCGTGCCCGTAAAATTTGAAGGGCTCGTGCTCGGTTCTGATGTTGTGATTTTTCTGCTTGTACGACCATAATTCCTGTTGGAATATGCGTGATACGAACAGCTGAATCCGTTGTATTAACATGCTGTCCTCCTGCTCCGGATGCACGCATTGTGTCGATACGAATATCTTCAGGACGAATATCAATATCAATATCTTCAGCTTCTGGAAGCACAGCAACGGTAGCAGCAGATGTATGGATACGCCCACCTGTCTCTGTTTCAGGGATGCGTTGCACACGATGAACCCCTGATTCATATTTCAATTTAGAAAAGACACCTTTTCCTGAAATGGTAGCAATAATCTCTTTATATCCGCCAACTTCCCCCTCACTAAGTGAAATAACTTCTACTTTCCAATTGTGAGCATGGGCATAACGTTCATACATGCGGAAAAGATCACCGGAAAAAAGTGCTGCTTCTGAGCCACCCGTTCCTGCTCGAATTTCAACAATAGCGTTTTTTTCATCAGCAACATCTTTAGGCAATAACAGAATTTGGAGTTCTTTTTCAAATTGCTCCACTTTTTTATATAACGATGGTAGCTCTTCTTGAGCAAGATTACGCATCTCTATATCTGTTTGTTTATCGTTGATAATCGTTTCTAATTCTGTAATCTCTTCATAAAGAGCATTTAATGCGCGTATAGAGGTAATAACGGGTTGTAGTTCTGCATATTCAGAAGCTAATTTGACATATGTTTCAGCATTTGGATTCGTCGTCATTTGGCTTTCAATTATTTCAAAGCGTTTTTCAAGCTGTCTCATACGATCTTGTGGCAAAGAAACCATGATAATATTGGCCTAATTTTTCATAATACAATTTTTATAATATTTTGTTGCAATGATTTTTTGTTATAATATTGGCAATGAATTACCGTATAGCATCATACAAAGAGGGGTAATAAAGCAATTCTTTTTTTTGCCAATGAAAACTATTATATTTTAAAGGTAAATTTTTATAAAATTTGATTTGCCTGAGGTATTTTATCTAATGATATATGATTACTTTTTTAAGAGTTTTTTTTTCCGTAAAGTTCAAGGCGGTGATGAATAATATCATAGCCAAGGGATTTTGCAATTTCCTCTTGCAGCTTTTCAATAACGTCAGAATGAAACTCGATAACTTGTCCTGTTTCTATATCAATGAGATGATCATGATGTTGCCTATCTGCTTGCTCAAAACGAGATGGACCACCACTAAAGCTATGGCGATGAATTGTTCCATTTCCTTCTAATATTTTCATGGTTCGATAAACAGTTGAGAGTGAAATATTCGAATCTATTTTGTTTGCACGCTGAAAAATTTCAAATGCATTAGGATGATCATTTGTATCAGTCAAAATATCAAGAATAACTCGTCGTTGACGTGTTACTCTTAAACCAGCTGTGCGCAATTCTTGCTCATAATTTCGCTTTTTATTCATTTGCATAATTTGCTTTTCAAACAAAGGCTCCATGACAGTGTTTGTATTTTTTTTCTGAACCGCAAGGACAACGCTCATTACGTCCAACTTTTCCCCATGTGGTTATATCGTTAGGGTCACGATCTTGTGGATTAACAAATCTATTTTCTTGTGATCGTGCCCATAAGGTGGGAGCATTTTCTTGACTTTGATCATTAAAGACAGAAGAAGCAGCATCAGTTTGCTCAGGCATGGTCGGTTCTGTGGGGTGTTGAATGATTTCAAAGCGCATAAGCTTAGAAGTGACAATTCGGCGCAAATTTTTCAACATACTTTGAAAGAGTTCAAATGATTCTGTCTTATATTCATTGAGCGGATCCCGCTGCGCATAACCACGAAACCCAACAACAGAACGCAAATGGTCTAAACTCATCAGATGTTCACGCCATAACGTGTCAATAGTTTCGAGCAATACTGCTTTGTGAAAATAAGCCATAACTTCTGGAGAATATCGTTCAGTACGCTCATTTTCAAGTTTTGTAACAGCATCTGATACACGCTCTAGAATTTGCTCCTCGGCAATTCCATCTTCTTTTGCCCATTCTTCCACTGGAAGCTCAAGATTAAAGAGTTGTTGAAGCTCTTCTTCGAGAGTTTTTGCATCCCATTTTTCAGAATATGTCCCTGATGGAATATAAGCTTCTACGAGATCCTCTACGACTTCATTGCGCATTTCAAGGATCATTTCTGATAAATCATCTGCGTTCATAACCTCCATACGCTGTTCAAAAATAACCTTGCGTTGATCATTCATTACATCATCATATTTTAGCAGATTTTTACGAATTTCAAAGTTTCGTGCTTCGACCTTTTTTTGCGCTTTTTCAAGGGCTTTATTAATCCATGGATGGATAATAGCTTCATTTTCTTTCAATCCAAGTTTTTGCAGCATACTATCCATACGGTTAGAGCCAAAGATACGCATAAGATCATCTTGAAGAGAGAGAAAGAATTTTGAGCGACCAGGATCGCCTTGGCGACCAGAACGTCCACGAAGCTGGTTATCAATACGACGGCTTTCATGACGTTCAGTAGCGATAACGTAAAGCCCTCCAGCCGCTAAAGCTTTTTCTTTAAGCTTCTGAACATCTTTTTTTATTTCTTCAATTTTAGCTGTCCGCTCTGGACCTTCGGGGATATCCTGTAACTCTTGTCGGATGCGCATTTCAACATTACCACCAAGCTGTATATCCGTACCGCGTCCTGCCATGTTGGTTGCAATGGTGAGAGCTCTAGGAACTCCTGCTTGCGCAATGATATATGCTTCTTGTTCGTGATAGCGAGCATTTAAGACTCTAAAATCGGTAATGCCTTCTTTTCGCAAACGCTCTGCCAATTGTTCTGATTTTTCAATAGAGGTTGTTCCAACAAGAATAGGCTGTTCTTTTTCGTGTGCTTGACGGATATCACGCACAATTGCCCGATATTTCTCTTCTGCTGTTCGATAAATCTCATCATCTTCATCAATACGTTGTATTGGCAAATTGGTAGGGACTTCGACAACGTCAAGACCATAAATATTTCTGAATTCTTCGGCTTCTGTTGTTGCAGTTCCAGTCATGCCAGATAATTTTCTATACATACGGAAGTAATTTTGGAAAGTGATGGAAGCAAGTGTCTGGTTTTCTGGTTGAATAGCAACATGCTCTTTAGCTTCTAACGCTTGATGAAGTCCTTCAGAATAACGCCGCCCAGGCATCATTCGCCCTGTAAATTCGTCAATAATAACGATTTCATCATTGCGAACAATGTAATCTTTATCACGAGCAAACAGTTTATGAGCTTTTAGAGCATTATTGACATGATGAACGATAGCGACATTTTCTATGTCATAAAGACTCTCACCTTTAAGATGCCCAGCTTGTTCGAGCATTTTTTCAATTTTTTCAGTACCAACTTCGGTAAAGGTCGTTGTTTTTTGTTTTTCGTCTATTTCATAGTCTTCTGGAGTTAAGGCAGGAATAAATGTATCAATAAGGTTATAGAAGTCAGTACGATCTTCTAGAGGACCAGAAATAATAAGGGGGGTACGGGCTTCATCAATAAGAATCGAATCAACTTCATCAACAATTGCGTAATGATGTCCACGTTGGACCATTTGACTATGATCGAAGGCCATATTATCACGCAAATAATCAAAACCTAGTTCATTATTTGTGGCATAGGTAATGTCGCATGCATAGGCCTCTCGGCGGGCATCACTATCAAGATCATGAAGAATCACGCCTGTTGTAAGCCCTAGAAAACTAAAAATTTTCCCCATTGTTTCAGCATCACGACTGGCGAGATAATCGTTTACTGTCACAACATGAACGCCTTTACCTTCCAATGCATTGAGATAAATTGGTAGAGTTGCCATTAATGTTTTACCTTCACCAGTACGCATTTCAGCTATGCCACAGTCGTGAAGGACCATTCCACCAATAAGTTGCACGTCAAAAGGACGCATGTCATAAACACGTTTTGCGGCTTCACGAACAGTCGCGAAAGCTTCTGGTAAGAGCAAATTAACACTTTCACCTTCACTAAGACGTTTACGAAAGGCATCTGTTTTTTGGCAAAGCTGCTCATCACTTAATTTTACGAATTGTTCTTCCAAAGCATTAATTTGTGCAACTTTTTGGCGGAGTGCTTTGAGATGTCGCTCATGAGCTGAACCAAAAAACTTACGGGCAAAAACACCTAAACTGACCATCTCTGGCCCTTTCTTTTAATTGTTGTCACTCTTGTTGGGTAATTCATATGCTCTCCCCATACTCTACATTTCCTTCAGGTTGTCTGATATCATTGGAGACATCATGAAATGCAGATGGTACCATTATACTTGCTGGTGTGCAATTTTTCACTCTAATTGTAAAGTAGAGATAAGAGGCTAAGCGCTTTATGTCAACTTTAAGTATGCTATTTAACTGATACAATACAAAGTAATTTAAGATACAATATGTCATTTTTCTCTATTATCATGCTTTTCATCTGCATTAGATAGGATTGGAGAAACTGAGATAAAAGGATAATTTTATACTTTTTTAAAATAAATTACTAATTTATTTCTCTATGTTTAAAGATTAAAGTGTTATGTTAAAGAAAATTGGAATCTTGAACCTGCCTTCATTTTTAAGGAGTATATTTATGAAATTTAACTTTATCGCGCTTTTTTTAGCATCAACTTTATTGGCAAGTACAAGTTTAGGGGTGAGAGCCCAAGAAGGTTTGAATTCATCGTCGAATGATTTAAAGACTTTGGAGAAAGCTTCTGAAAAAGCCGTTTCTCCTTCTCATGTTATGGCGGTTATTGATGGGAAAAATATTACAGCAGGCCAATTGGATGATTTAGCACTTGAAATAAATCCTAATTTAGCACGTTTTCCTGATGAACAACGTCGTATGATGGTTCTAAAAGCTTATTTAGATATGCAGGCACTTGCAAAAGCAGCAAGAAGCAAAGGTCTTGATAAGACAGAAGCTTACGATAAACGTATGGCAGTCATGCGTGACAATGTTCTTCAACAGCTTTATTTTAAACAGGCGATTGTTGACAAAATATCGGATACTGATTTGGAAGCTCTTTATAAGCAAGAAGTTGCTGCTTTACCTAAAGAGGATGAGGTTAAAGCGCGTCATATTTTGGTCAAAACGAGAAAAGAAGCAGAAGCTATCATTAAGCATTTAAATAAAGGCGAAAATTTTGAAGAGATTGCAAAGAAAAGTTCAACAGATGGTTCTGCTGCCGTTGGGGGTGATCTTGGTTATTTTAGCCATGGTCAAATGGTCAAGCCTTTTGAAGATGCTGCATTTGGTTTGAAAGTTGGCGAATACACTAAACAACCCGTTGAAAGTCCTTTTGGTTGGCATATTATTAAATTAGAAGATCGTCGTGTAAAACAACCGCCTGCATTTGATGATGTTAAAGAGATGTTGCGGACACAGCTGATAAAAAAGCGCTATCAAGAACTAATTGTTGATTTACGTAGCAAGATAGATGTGAAATACCCTGATCCTAATGTTACAAAAATCATGGAATCGCTTCATCAAAATGGGACGCTACTTCCCGATGAAACATCTGATGAAGAAGATACGGAATAGCTAGGAAAAATAGGTGGATAGCCTCTTTAATAGATAATTTGCTAGGTTAGTTTTGTTCAAAAAGCCTAGCAGTTTTCTATGAGAGGTTATTGATCTGCAATCGTTTCATTTGTTTTTATAGAAAGCATATTGTGGTTTTGAAAATTTCTCCTTTGTCGCCTCAAAAGATCCAGGAGCTTTCTCCATTATCTGGTGTACGGATAGCAACAGCTGAAGCTGGGATTAAATATAAAGATCGTACAGATCTTCTTTTCATCATATTTGATAAGCCAGTGAGTGTGGCCGGTGTTTTTACTCGTTCAAAATGTCCATCTGCCCCTGTAGAGCATTGTCGTGCATCGCTTCCTCATGGGGTTGCGAGGGGTGTTGTTGTGAATTCTGGAAATGCAAATGCTTTTACAGGAAGCAAAGGAAAGCACACAACCGATGCAATTATTTGTGCAGCAGCGAACGCTTTAAAGGTTAGAGAAGATGAAATTTTTATAGCTTCTACGGGTGTTATTGGTGAGCCAATGGATGCATCGGGTATTGTCAATCTTTTACCAAGTATGACAGAGACAGCAGAAGAGGGAAATTGGTTGGAAGCTGCAAAAGCCATAATGACAACGGACACATTTCCAAAACTTGCGACGCGCACTTTTGACTGTGGGGGAGAGCGTGTTACCATTAATGGAATTGCAAAAGGTGCTGGTATGATTGCACCCGATATGGCGACAATGCTGTCATTTGTGGTTAGTGATGCTACCATTTCTTCGGATGTACTCCAATCCATGTTATCAGAGGCAGTTGAGGGTTCTTTCAATTCAATTACTGTTGATAGCGATACCTCAACTTCAGATACGCTTATGTTGTTTGCGACAGGGAAAGAACATTTTCCATGTCTTACAAGTAAATCTGATCCGCGTTATGGGGTTTTTGTGAAACAATTGAGTGCACTTCTGCATGAACTTGCACTACAAGTTGTTTGTGATGGTGAAGGTGCTCGTCATTTAATTGAGGTTAATGTGGTGGGTGCTACAACAAATAATGCAGCTAAAACTATTGCTTTATCAATTGCAAATTCACCGCTCGTAAAAACGGCTATTGCCGGTGAAGATGCGAATTGGGGGCGGGTCGTTATGGCAGTTGGGAAGGCCGGTGTTGAAGTCGATCGTGATCTATTGACGATTTGGTTTGGTGAGCATCGTGTGGCCGTGAATGGCGTACGAGATCCTGAGTATTGTGAAGAAACAATAGGTACTTATATGCAAGGTAAGCACATCACGATTCGTGTTGATATCGGTTTGGGTAAGAGCACGGCGACGGTTTGGTCTTGCGATTTAACAAAAGAGTACGTTATGATCAATAGCGATTACAGAAGTTAATGGATGCACTTTATATTTAACAGTTTATTATTTTTCAGAGCAAATGGGGTATGTGAGCTCTTTTAGGAGCAGAGGGGATATGATAGAAAAGTCAGTTATCTTTATGTTCCCTATTGGGGAGTAATATGTGTATGAAAAGTTCCATTCTTCTTGTTGTTGCATGCGCACTGTTAGATCAGAATAATCGTGTTTTGCTTACACAGCGTCCTGAAGGAAAATCGCTGGCTGGTTTATGGGAGTTTCCTGGTGGCAAGGTTGAGCAAGGTGAAACTCTGGAAGCATCATTGATTCGTGAACTAGAGGAAGAGCTTGGTATTTATGTTCAACCAAATAATTTACACCCTTTAACATTTGCAAGTCATAGCTATAAAACATTTCATCTCTTAATGCCATTGTATCTTTGTGACCATTATGAGGGCGTTGCGCAAGGACGAGAAGGGCAAAATTTAGAATGGGTTTTTATTAATGATCTTGATAAATACCCTATGCCTGATGCTGATAAACCATTGGTTCAGGTATTGAAAAATCACCTTCTTTAATGTGTCATAAGAAGGAAATATTGTTTAAATATAAATCAATATATTGAGTTATAATAATAATTTATAATTTTTTTTTATGTTGAATGGGGAAGTCCAGGGTCATAAAAAATTTTTTCATTTCAAATCTGTTTTATGTTAAATTAATCAAAATCATTCTTTTGCACGTTCCAAGTGGGGCGGGTCATATGGATAAAATTATTTAAGACAGAAATAAATAAAATACGTGCTGAAAGAACACTCTTCAATAGCCAAGGGTTATCGCAACATTGAGAATTGGCAAAAAGTGTATAATGATGCCTTTGCGCGCTTCATAAGCATAAAAATGGTGGTAGATAATGGATTTATACTTTTCGCGATTATTATTGAGAGATTGTCTTGGATGCATCGAGAGATATTAGGAGTATTTATTTCATAAGATATCGATAATAGGAAAAATTTCAAAAAATGTTGCTTTTGATTAAGAGGGGCATATCCCTTACGTAATATAGAACGCCATTGTGTTGCATATTTACGGGGTTGTTTAAAAGAGACATCTCGCAATATTCCAAAGCCCATTTCGTGCTGGCACTCGTGAATGGTATAATGGTAAAGCCTTATAAGATAAAATCTATTGAGCGCCACTATCTTTACGCTTATGAAGGAGTAAGCTGGTTCCAATGTTAGTTATGATAGCTCTTGGCATTTGAGAGCATTCAGAAGGGATATTTTTTCTTTTCGTAATCATTTTTACTTATACATCAATTTCGCTTGTGATGAACAAGCAAGCGATTTTGATTGATTCAACATAAAAACAGATTTGAAATAAGAGAATTTTACGATATTTAGAATGCTTGATGCAGAGCGAATGATGGATAGTTATCCTTATAAATCAATCTATTGTATAATAAAAACATTCAATTAACTTTTTATAGGAGGCATGTATTAAGTTTCTTGAATTGGACGGCGTTTTGCGATGGGATATTGATTTTTTTTAGCGATACGCGTAATTGTTTTTTCCAATGGCTCAATCATAACGTCCATAGAAAAACCATTTGCGTGAATAATATTTGCGTGATCGACCATAATAGCAACATGATCTTTCCAAAAAATTAAATCACCTCGTTGAAGTTTATCAGTATCTGTAAGAGGACTGCCTATAGTTTTTTGCTGCATATCGGTGTCACGTAAAACTATTTGATCAGTCATCATCATAGAGAGCTGAATGAGTCCCGAACAATCAATTCCAAAACCGCTGACACCACCCCAAAGATAAGGTGTACGGATAAAGGTTTCTGCAACTGTGACATAATCTTCATATACGCGTCCAATGGGGCTGAGATGGCTCGTAATGATTGCTGTTCTATTTTCAAGAATAGAATACATTGTGTCACGGACTTCAATTTCATCAACAACACTGACTTTGCTTCCCATAGATAATGGGGATACTATTGGTCCACGTAAGTCAGCGTGTAAATATTTAAATGTGCGTGGTACTGAAACAACATGGGTTTGTTTTATGGTTGATGTACAAAGAACTTTTGTATCAATATAACCGACATAACCATCTTTGAGTGATTGTCCCCACGACAATGTTTCCCCTTGTTCAAAAATGAGAAGTTCTTCTCCCAATAAGCATTCTGTTTGTCTTTCACTTTTTTTACTATTTTCTTTAAAAAGTTCAGCGACCGCTGTATTAACACGTCTTTTTTCACCTTGAACAAAGCGCTGAGCTGTAATTTCTGTTTCAAGACGTTGATCTGCTAGATCATCTCTGAATGCATGAAGTCTTGGGTCTTTAGAGATCATCTTTTTGCTGTCCATTTTGTTACTCCTTACCTTTAAACAAACTCATGAAAACTGTATTGGTAAGGTTTTTATCCTCAAACAAAACTAAGAACACAGTGTAAGACCAATTATTCTTTAAGCTGCAAAATTGTCCATTTTTGTGGATATTTGTGTCAAAATTCATTTTTAAAAATATTATAAAGGGCACGAATAGTTTGTGCTGATCCACCAATAGGGTATCCTGGTTTTTCTTTTGGAACCCATCCATAAAGGTCAAAATGCGCAAAATGTTCAGCTTTTTCAACAAAAGAATTAAGAAATAAAGCAGCCGTTATAGAACCAGCAAAGCTATTTCCAGTTACATTGTTAAGATCAGCAATTGGTGATGATAACATCTCTTGATAAGGTTTCCAAAGGGGCATTTGCCAAAGAGGATCAAAGACAGCGTGAGCAGATTCAGAAATTTGTTGTGCCCATATTGAATCATTACAATAAAATGCGGGAAGATCTGGTCCTAATGCTATACGCGCTGCCCCTGTTAAAGTAGCCATACAAAGCATGAATTGTGGACTTTCTTCATCACCATAGGCGAGTGCATCGGCAAGGACAATTCGCCCTTCAGCATCTGTATTACCTACTTCAACACTTAAACCTTTACGACTTTTGAGAATATCACCTGGTCGGTAAGCATTCCCAGAAATTGCATTTTCTACAGCTGGAATCAAAACGCGTAAACGGAAAGGCAATTTTGCATCCATGATAAGTTTAGCCAATCCCAAAACGTTTGCTCCACCCCCCATATCTTTTTTCATAAGCAACATGTTATTGGCTGATTTAATATCGAGACCTCCAGTATCAAAAGTTACGCCTTTGCCCACCAACGTTATTTTAGGATGATGTTCTTGCCCCCAGAGTAACTCAATCAGTCGTGGTGCAGTGCTGCCTGCTCGTCCTACAGCATGAATCATCGGAAAGTTATGGATTAAGAGATCGTCTCCACAAATACTTTTGATATGAGCACCGTAGGTTTTTCCTAGTTTTCGAGCTTCTTTTTCGAGAGTATCAGGGTTCATATCATTGGCTGGAATATTAATGAGATCACGGACGAAAAAGACAGCTTCATAAATTCGTTGGAGCTCATTAAGATCAATCGCCTCATTGACATGGATAGATAATGATTTGAAAGAAGAATTTTGACGATAGCGATTAAATTGATAGCTACCAAATGCCAATCCAAGATAGGTATTTATTTCATCAGAGGTTGTACCTTCTAGATGCCATTGACCAGCAGGAAGCTTTTGAGCAAGCAGTCCTGTGATAAAAGGATCGTTACCATTGCCAATTCCAAATAAAACTTTTTTTAAATGTCCCGTTTCGTGAGGAATAAAGAGTATTTGTCCTGCTTTACCAGTAAAGTCATTAACTTTTATCCATGCTGTTGTTGACGCATCAAGTGATAAGTTGGCAAGAGTTCTTTGGTTTACCAAGATGATAGGGCAACTGTTATCGATACGCGTTGAGGTAAAATGAATGTGGTGGTGCTGCATAGTTATGAGATCCTTATAGTCGTCTAAGTGCGACATATTCGACCAAATGATTTTTTCCCTTTCGTAGAATGAGATTGGACCGTGGTCGTGTTGGCAATATATTTTCCTGTAAATTTTTTAAATTAATCGTTTGCCAAAGATCCTCAGCGATTTTTGAAGCTTCTTTTTCATTGAGGTGGGCATAACGATGAAAATAGGATTCAGGATTTTGAAAAGCTGTTTTACGCAAACGTTTAAAGCGCTCTAAATACCAGTGACGAATGACTTCTGTTTCGGCATCGACATAGATTGAAAAATCAAAAAAATCTGATACGAAAGGAATAACTTTCCCATCTTTAGGAAGATCACTGACCTGTAATACATTAATACCTTCAACAATTAAAATATCAGGACGATCAATGGTAATAGTCTGATTTTCTAGAACATCATAGATCATATGTGAGTAAAGCGGGGCACGGACATTTCCGATACCTGCTTTTATCGCCGAAAGAAAGCACAGCAACTTTTTAATGTCATAGGAATCAGGAAATCCTTTGCGATTCATTCGATTTTTTTGCTGTAAGATTGCGTTAGGATAGAGAAAACCATCCGTCGTTATCAGATCAACTTTAAGGCTAGATGTCCATCTTTTCAACAGTTCTTGAAGAATGCGAGCCGTGGTTGATTTTCCTACAGCTACAGAACCAGCAATTCCAATAATAAAGGGCGTTTTTCTACTCTCTTCTTGATGGAGAAACTGCTGACGTTTGTGAAAAAGTTCCTGTACTGCTTCAACATGGCATGATAATAGACGCGATAAAGAAAGATAAATGCGTTGGACTTCTTTAAGATCAATAGGATCATCAATAGAGCGTAAACGCTTAATTTCATCAAAAGTCAAAGTAAGAGGTGTGTCTGCACGAAACTCTGACCATTCTTGTGCAGTAAAAACGCGATAGGGTGAATATCGGTCAGAAACGGATTTGACCAGATTATCTTTCTGATTAATTTTTTGTATAGTCGTATCAATCATTTGTATTGGTCGAGAATTTTTTGCAGCAGCAATTGATTAAGAGCAGACAGATGAGCGGCTTTATTTTCAAGTAAATTTTGTTTTGCATGCTCTCTTCTTTTAAGATAATAGATCATTTTTCATTAACTTATAGTCCAGTCATTCCAGTTTGCACGGATTTGTGCTAATGAGTACCCTTGTGCCCAAAAAGCCCATAAAAGTAGGCGCGCTTTTACGGCTGATAAATAACCAGACATGAGAGCACCAGAAGCAATCATATCGATTTCGGAGCCTTTATAGCCATAAGTTATACGAGTTGTTGAGCCATTACAACAACGACTAGCAATAATGATTGGTATTTTTTGTGCATATTGTTGTACAAGGTCTGCTTCTTGAAAACTACAGTGTCCTGCACCAAAACCAGCAATAACAACTCCAGCATAATACCCACTTTCAAGGCATAGTTTCATTAATTGTGCATCAGATGATAAAGAGGAATAGAGGAGTGCAATTTGATGATCATGGTTTTGGGGAAGATCAAACGTTTTTGGGAAAAATTTTCGATCATTGAAATAAATAAGTTTTCCCTCTAAAATAGTTCCTAAAATACCTGCAAGACCTGATTGAAATGTTTCGACTTTGACGGTATGACTTTTATAGAGCCAATAAGGTGAATGAATTGTATCATTTATGACAACAAGAACGCCCCTGTTACGACTTTGTGTGGCTGCTGCGACACGAGTGGCTGCTAAAATGTTGGCGGGGCCATCGGCGCCTGCTTCATGAGGCATGCGCATAGCACCGGTTATGATGAGTGGTTCGGCTTCTTTCCAATAAAGAGAAAGAAAAAAAGCTGTTTCTTCCAGAGTATCAGTCCCTTGTGTTAAAACAATACCTTCTGCACCAGCGTTTATTTGTTGTTTTGCCCACTTAATTATTTCAAAAAGCATTTGAAACGATAAAGATCCACTTGGTATTTGCATTAATGTTTGTGCATTAATATCAGCAACGTTATTTAAATCAGGAACACTTTTTATGAGGTTATCTGAAGTTAAAGTCGGTTGCATGTGACCAAAACTATCAGCAGTCATTGCAATTGTTCCACCTAAGGTCCCTATGGCTATTTTTTTCATAATTTTCCTCTAAAAAGCACAAACTGTTTATATAAAGCTATTTAGCAGTAATTTACATTGACAACAATGATATCATTTTTCCATTTTCAACAAATTGAGTTATGCTGAATCATTGTGTTTTGCTGTATATGTTCTTAAATAGGACAATAGTAATTGAGTTTTACATTGTATGAAAAGAAATCAATATTAAAAAGTAAAGTTAATATTAAGGAGTTTCCTTATGACAGAACATAAGCCAGACATAATGTATGGTACAACAATTATTACGGTACGAAAAGGTGGAAAAGTCGTGATGTCCGGGGATGGTCAGGTCTCTCTTGGACAGACAATTATGAAAGGTAATGCACGTAAAGTGCGTCGTCTTGGAAAGAACGGAGTGGTTATTGCTGGTTTTGCTGGTGCTACGGCAGATGCTTTTACATTACTGGAGAGATTGGAAACAAAGCTTGAGCAATATCCTGATCAGCTTATGCGTGCTTGTGTGGAACTTGCAAAAGATTGGAGAACAGATCGCTATTTGCGTCGTCTCGAAGCAATGATGCTCGTGGCTGATAAGAAAGTAACTTTGGCTCTAACAGGGCTTGGTGATGTCTTAGAACCAGAAGATGGGGTTATGGCAATTGGCTCTGGAGGAAATTTTGCTCTTTCAGCAGCGCGTGCACTCATGGATTTGGATTTGGATGCAGAAACTATTGCTCGTAAAGCTATGGCTATTGCCGCTAAAATTTGTGTTTACACCAATGATCATTTTACGATTGAAACATTGGATGCAGAATTATCTTCTTTAGAGAAAGCTATTTAAATGTGTGTTGTATTTTCCCCTCGTGAAACTGTTTCTGAACTTGATCGTTTTATTATTGGCCAAAATGATGCCAAACGCTCTGTAGCTATTGCACTGCGCAATCGGTGGCGTAGGCAACAGCTTGATGCGCCGATGCGTGAAGAAGTTATGCCAAAAAATATTTTAATGATAGGGCCAACAGGAGTTGGTAAAACTGGTATTGCACGTCGATTAGCAAAACTTTCTGGAGCACCCTTCGTTAAAGTAGAAGCGACTAAATTTACTGAAGTTGGTTATGTGGGACGTGATGTTGAGCAAATTATTCGAGATCTTGTTGAAATTGCCATTTCTCTTGTGCGTGAAAAGAAACGGGATGAAATAAAAGAAAAGGCTCACGTGAATGCTGAAGAGCGCGTTTTAGATGCCCTTGTTGGTAAAACAGCCAGTCCCGCTACCCGTGATAGTTTTCGCAAAAAATTGCGTGGAGGTGAATTGGATGAGAAAGAGATTGAAATTGAAGTAGCCGATAATAATAGCAATAGTGCTTCAACCTTTGATATTCCTGGTATGCCTGGGGCACAAATGGGTATTATGAATTTATCAGATATTTTGGGTAAAATGGGCAGTCGTACAAAAGTTCGTAAGACGACAGTAAGGGATGCTTTTAAGCCGCTCATTGATGATGAATCTGAAAAACTCCTTGATCAGGATCAAATTATTCAAGAAGCGCTTCGTGTTGCTGAAAATGACGGGATTGTTTTTATTGACGAGATTGATAAAATTGCAACTAGGGATGGTGGAGCAAGTGTTGCGGTTTCGCGTGAGGGCGTTCAACGGGATCTTTTGCCTTTGGTTGAAGGAACAACAATTGCTACAAAATATGGGCAAATCAAAACAGATCATATTCTTTTTATTGCCTCAGGTGCATTTCATGTTTCTAAGCCATCTGATTTATTACCGGAACTTCAAGGACGTTTGCCCATCCGTGTGGAGCTAAACCCTTTAACAAGAGAAGATTTACGGCGCATTCTAACGGAACCAGAAGCTAGTTTGATTAAACAATATATTGCTCTTATGGCAACAGAAGAGGTTCATTTAGAAATTACCGATGATGCAATTGATGCTTTAGCAGATATTGCTGTAGATTTAAATGCAAGGATTGAAAATATAGGGGCACGTCGTTTGCAAACAGTGATGGAGCGCGTTTTGGATGAAATTTCTTTCACGGCACCTGATAAAGCTGGAACATCCTTTACAATTGATGCCGCTTATGTGAGAAAATCTATTGGCGAACTTGCTGCTGATATCGATCTTTCACGTTTTATTCTTTAGAGTTATCGCTTGTTTTCTTTATCTGCGCGCTTCGATAATTTTGAAACCATGGGCTTGTTCATGTATCAACACTGTGCGGAAAATATTTTTTAATAATGTTTCATAAGGCAGGTGGCGGTTTGCAACAAAAAGCAGACTGCCGCCTGGTTTTAGGCACTTTGCAGCATTTATAATAAAATTTTTTCCTAATGAAATATCTGTCGTTTGTTGCGTGTGAAACGGTGGGTTTGAAATGATTGTGTCATACAGATTTGTGATAGGTTCATGCACAAGGTCGTGCCAATAAAAATGAATTGAAAAAGGAGCTGTTCTGGATTTAAGGTGCTGTTTTGCTGCTCTCAAAGCGTTGTAGTCTGCTTCATAAAGGTCGAGAGCGGTGAGTTTTTCACTTCTTTCAAGCGCAACGTGAGAAAGATAGCCCCATCCAGCACCAAAATCAGCCATTTTTCCAGAAATAACTTTGGGCATATAAGAAGCAAGTGCAGCGGATCCCGGATCAATACGTCCGTGTGAGAACATACCAGAAGTGGTTTGAAATTTACCAAAAGTGAGCGGTGGTGAGCGCAATTGTGCAATGTTATGTCTCTCAATTTGTTGAGGAACTTGCAACCAAAATACAAGACCATGATTTTTAGACAATTTGTTGGTGATGGGAACAATTGTTTTGACCCACTTCATCATTGAAGCAGCACCAGCAGTTTTATTCCCACTGATTACAATCCATCCATTGGGTTTAACGCATTCTAATAAATCAAGAAAACAATTTTGGTTAAAACCACGATATTTGCTCAAATGTAAAAATGCACCATCATAGCTGAAGGTTTTATCTATTTGGGGAGAGCAGTGAAATTGAGTATCGACAAATTTTAAAAAATCTGGTCGCCAAGGCGTAATAACTTTTAAATTCTGTGCCCATTCTGGAGCTGGGATTTCTGTTAAACCGAAACTTAACCAACATTGGTTTGGATCAGGATATGGGAGTTCATGATTTTCAAAAGGCAAAAATAATAACACATATGACTCTTTCAAAGAAAAATGCCACTCCAATGTTGGGATGGCATTTCATGATACGATAAGAGGAAAAACTTACTCTTCTTTTTTCTTACGGCGGCGCTTATTTTCAGGTTGTTTTTTTTCATCCACGCACTTTTCTTCATTCATCGCTTTATCACCGGTGATTTCCTTTCCGGTTTTTTGATCAACAACCTTCATTGATAACCGAACTTTTCCACGCTCATCAAAGCCCATTAATTTAACCCAAACTTTGTCACCTTCCTTCACAATATCGGTTGTTTTGGTGACGCGTTCTGATGCAAGCTGAGAGATATGAACGAGTCCATCACGAGAACCAAAGAAGTTTATAAATGCACCAAATTCTGCAGTTTTTACAACTGTTCCTTGGTAGACAGCACCAACTTCAGGCTCATCGACAATAGAATGGATCCAGCGTTTTGCTGCTTCAATGGTTTTAGCATCAGCAGAAGCAATTTTAATGGTACCATCATCTTCAATATTAATTTTTGCTCCAGTTTGTTCCACGATTTCCCGAATAACTTTACCACCAGAGCCGATAACATCACGGATTTTATCGACAGAAATATTCATAACTTCGATTCGTGGAGAAAATTCACTCAGCTCAGCACGTGCACTGGTTAAAGCTTTCGCCATCTCATTGAGGATATGGATTCGTCCACCTTTGGCTTGTTCAAGCGCGATTTTCATAATTTCTTCGGTAATACCATCAATTTTGATATCCATTTGCAAGGCAGTAATACCATTTTCTGTTCCTGCGACTTTGAAATCCATATCTCCAAGATGATCTTCATCCCCTAAAATATCAGACAGAACAGCAAAGCGTTCTCCTTCTTTAATCAAGCCCATGGCAATACCAGCAACAGGGCGTGCTAGAGGAACGCCGGCATCCATGAGAGCAAGTGAGGTCCCACAAACCGTTGCCATAGAAGAAGATCCATTGGATTCAGTGATTTCTGAGACAGCACGAATAGTATAAGGGAAAGATTCTTTCGTTGGCAACATGGGGTGAATTGCTCGCCATGCCAATTTGCCATGTCCAATTTCACGACGACCAGGAGAACCAAGGCGTCCCGTTTCACCCACTGAAAATGGTGGAAAATTGTAATGGAGAAGGAATGTTTCCTTATACATTCCCGTTAAGGAATCAACATATTGTTCATCTTCACCAGTTCCTAGTGTTGCAACGACAATAGCTTGTGTTTCTCCGCGGGTAAAGAGTGCTGATCCATGTGTGCGGGGTAAAATACTTACTTCTGATTGGATAGGGCGCACGGTAGAAAGATTGCGTCCATCAATCCGCTTTTGGGTATCAAGAATATTCCCGCGAACAATTTTTGCTTGCAACTGTTTAAATACGGTTGCAATTTGATCTGCACTAAATTGACAGTCTTTTTCTGTTTCTGGCATAAATTTATTGAGGATTTCTGTCTTTAGTGCATCAATTGCAGCATAACGTTCTTGCTTATCAGTAATTGTGTAAGCCTTTCGTATATCCTGTTCTGCCATTTTCTGCACCGCTTTTTCAAGTTCAGAAAGATTTTCAGGAACAAAATCACGAGGATCTTTTGCAGCAACTTCAGCAAGCTTTATAATGGCATCAAGGACAGGTTGAAGGCCTTTGTGACCAAACATCACTGCTCCCAACATGATATCTTCCGATAATTCTTGTGCTTCTGATTCAACCATCAAAACAGCACTTTCTGTTCCAGCAACAACAAGATCAAGTTTTGATTCAGGCATTTCATCAATATGAGGATTAAGAATATATTGTCCATTACAATAGCCAACGCGGGCACCGGCTATAGGCCCCATGAAAGGAACACCTGACAGGGTCAATGCGGCAGAAGATGCAATCATCGCAAGGATATCGGGATTATTTTCGAGATCATGCTGTATAACGGAAACAATCACTTGCGTATCATTTTTATATCCCTCAACGAAAAGGGGACGAATTGGGCGATCAATCAAACGTGAAACCAAAGTTTCATTTTCACTTGGTCGACTTTCACGTTTTAAATAGCCCCCAGGTATTCGACCAACAGCATAGGATTTTTCTTGATAATTAACGGTGAGTGGAAAAAAGTCCTGGTCTGGTTTTGGACTTTTGGCTGATACAACGGTTGCTAAGACAATAGTTTCTCCATAGGTAGCAATCACTGCACCATCAGCTTGACGTGCTATTTTCCCTGTTTCAAGGGTGAGAGGACGCCCAGCCCATTCAATTTCTATCTTATGCGTTTTGAACATTTTTTATCCTTAATGACCAGTGTTTAAATCTTTGATTGCTCACATTCTGGTTTTGCGTAGCATATTTCCAAGCTCTGGGGTGGACAACATACTTTTTATCTTTGTTACGAGAATAGAGAAGTAAACTGCCTTAAATGCGAAATGATAAGCAGTCCTATCCCATAATAACTTGTCAGTTTTTAAATTTTTTAATTAAAAGCAACACGTTGAAAAAATGGGTGGTTTTTTTTTAAACGCCACCACCATTTTTCTTTTAGCGACGCAAACCTAACTTTTTGATAAGTGTCTGATAACGATTTTGGTCAACTCCTTTAAGATAATCAAGAAGACGCCGACGTTGAGACACCATCTTCAAAAGACCACGACGAGAATGATTATCCTTTTTGTGAGATTTAAAGTGGTTTGTTAAATTAGAAATACGTTCAGAAAGTACAGCAATCTGTACTTCTGGTGATCCTGTATCACCAACTTTATTTGCGTATTCTGCGACAAGAGCTTGTTTACGTTCAGCTGTAATCGACATCGTATTATCCTTTCCAAAAACGAAGAAACATAAAGTCACCCATAGCCGAGATGTCGTTCAGCAAGGGTCTGTGAGGAAACAAGAAGAGTCAAAGACTCTTACCTATTTTCGTCCTTATATAGGAAAGAAGGTTAAAATACTAGTCCTTTACAGCATTTTGAAGTCTTTCTTTAAATAAAAGCTTTTGTTTTGAAATATTGATTTAAATAGAGTTTTATGAGAAGTTTTTTAAAGAATTATGCATCCTTTTGATACAAAGATTATGAGCGTGTGTGTGATAACAAAGATGATAAATACCGATTTGGAGGAAAAAGATGCAGAGCATTTCAACATTAAAACTTTTTCGTAATTCGGTATTTCGAAATCTATGGTCATCTACTCTTATTTCTAATTTAGGGGGGCTGATACAGGCTGTTGGAGCAGGGTGGTTAATGGCGTTGATTAGTTCTTCGCATTCCATGGTTGGGCTTGTTCAAAGTGCCACAACATTACCACTTGTTATGTTTTCTTTGATGGCAGGGGCATTAGCGGATAATTTTAATCGGCGTCAAATTATGTTGTGTGCGCAGATTATGATGATGGTCATATCCATGAGTTTATCTGTTTTAGCCTATATGGGATTTCTAACACCTTGGCTTTTGTTATGTTTTACGTTTTTGATTGGATGTGGCACAGCTTTTTATAATCCTTCTTGGCAAGCAACGATAGGAGATATTGTGAGCAGGGAAAATATTCCTGCTGCTGTTAGTTTGAATAGTGTAGGCTTTAATTTGATGCGGAGTGTTGGTCCTGCTATTGGTGGTGCCATCATTGCAACTTTGGGGGCATCTGCTGCTTTTTTGTTTAATGCTATAAGCTATATTCCTCTTATTGGTGCGTTGTTTTTCTGGAAGTCGAATTATGAAAACAACTCATTACCACGAGAAAGGCTGTTAGGAGCTGTCTCAGATGGTTTGCGTTATGTTGCGATGTCACCTAATCTCCTGAGTATTATGGTTCGAGCGTTCCTTTTTGGTATAGGAGCAATTTCTATTTTAGCACTTTTGCCAATTGTTGCGCATAAAGTTCTTGGAGGAAGTGCCCTTCTTTATGGTACATTGCTCGGTTGTTTTGGGTTAGGAGCCATGACAGCAGGTATTATTAATGCAGTTGTACGGCATCATTTTCGTTCAGAAACAATTATTGCAAGTGCATTTATTGGTTTTGCCTTTTCTTGCTTTTTATTGGGAATAAGCCGTTCACTGATTATAAGCCATATTGCTTTATTTCCTGCAGGGTTATGTTGGGTTTTGGCATTATCATTGTTTAATACATCTGTACAACTCTCTACACCACGCTGGGTTGTTGCACGTTCTTTAGCACTTTATCAAACGGCATCTTATGGGGGGATGGCTATTGGAAGTGCAATCTGGGGAGTTTTGGCTGATGGTTATTCTCCAACAATTGCTTTGAGCGTTTGTTCTCTATTCTTGATTTTTGGTGCTCTTGCGGGGGTAAAATTTAGAATTCAAGAAATTCCTCAGATAGATTTAAATCCTCTTGATCATTTTAGAGAGCCGGAATTATTACTTGACCTCAAAGCAAGAAGTGGACCGATCATGATAATGATCGATTATAAAATTCATGAAAATGATCTTGAAGAGTTTCTCAAAGTGATGACGCGTCGACGCCATATTCGATTACGTGATGGTGCGCGTCAGTGGGTCCTTTTACGAGATCTTGAAAGACCTGAATATTGGACAGAGGCTTATCATATGCCAACATGGGTAGATTATTTACGCCATAATCATCGTCGTACAAAAGCAGATGCAGAAGTCAATAAGCGTCTGCGTCATTTAAATTGTGCTCCTAACGGTATAAGAGTGCACCGCATGATTGAACGCCAAACAATACCTCAAGCCAATGAGATGCTTTTAAAAGTTTCCTCTGATCATCTCCCTTAGGATTAAAACAGTTTTTGTAAATATTAAATATATTAATATTATTTCGATCAATTTGTTAGCATAATCATAAAAAAATTGCTGTTTCAATATTTAATGAATTGATTTATAATGGTTATTTGTTATTTTTCATGTTGAGTGATAGTTCTGAAAATCTTAAGCTTTTCTCGTTTCAAATCTATTTAGAGTAAATCAGTCCATATCTTTGCTTGTACATTATAAACGAGGACTAAAGTATGAGTAAAAAACGATTAAAAAAGAAATAAAAAGCCTCTTATGAATCCTTTAAATGCAAGGATTGTTGCGACATTAAGAGGAAAAAGTGTGTGGTGGTGTTAGCTTATAGCACTGACTTAAATTTTGATATGAATACGGTAAATATAGACAATGAAAAGCACCATATGTTTCTTAATTGATAGAGAAAAATATCTTTCCGCAGAAGGTGGTTGGGAAAAGAATCGATTAAATTGTGAAAATCCGCTTTGGTTTAAATAGACCTTTGTCGAGAGTGCCAATAGCAAGAAGTTGTTCCTTATAGAGGACACAAACTTCCTCTTCATCAAGAGGTACTTTGTGATGATTCAAGAGGATAGAATGGCCTCTTATAATCCTCTGTGCTTGAGTTTCATTAAGGATATAGTGAGGGAGGCAATCCAATGCGGCGCTTGTGTCAATTAAGAGCTCATCAAGTGTTGTGAAGTTTTTTTCAAAAGAACGATTATTTTCATCTGTAGTGTTTTTATTTGGCGGAATGGCTGCTTTTAGTTCCTCCCATGTAATGAGATCTTCTTCATCAAAAGGTGCGACGGCAATACGTCTTAAATCAGCAATATGCCCATAGCAACTGAGATCACGTCCCATATCGCGTGCTAAAGAGCGCACATAAGTTCCTTTTCCGCAGGTTATTTCAAAGACAGAATGCTCTTTGGTAGGCATTTCTAATAACTTGAAAGTTTCTATTTCCACTTCACGGGGCGGAATTTCAACAACTTCCCCTTCACGCGCTAAATCATAGGCACGATTTCCGGCAATTTTGATTGCTGAAAATTGTGGAGGTGTTTGCAAAATAACACCTGTATATTGAGGAAGAAGAGCAAGTATTTCTTCTTGTGTTGGACGTATGAGAGAAGTTTTCGTTATTTCTCCTTCTAAATCATCTGTTGAGCGCTCTTGCCCCCAAGCAATATGAAAACGGTAAGTTTTTTTGCCTTGCATCACGTAAGGGACGGTTTTGGTTGCTTCGCCCAATGCAATGGGAAGGAGACCAGAAGCAAGAGGATCAAGTGTACCCGCATGTCCTGCCTTTTGAGCATGGAAGAGCCATTTGATTTGTGAGACAGCTTCTGTTGATTTCATTCCTTTTGGTTTATCAAATATGACCCAGCCAGAAACAGGACGCCCTTTTTTCTTGTGTTGCCGCGCCATATCTTTAATCCTCATCTGTATCACTATGGTGAAGATCGCGCGCAACCTCAGGCGAGCGAAGGAGGGCATCAATTTTTGAAAAATTATCAAAACTATTATCAATTCGGAAACGCAGTTCTGGCATATATTTCATTTGTCGCAACGCATGACTGATTTCTCCACGGAGAAAACGACTATGTTTATTGAGGGTATCAACAACATCGGTATGAGAAGCATTTTTAAGAGTGCTGAGAGGTGATACAAAGCAAGTAGCAATTTTTAAATCTGGTGACATGCGTACTTCAGAGACAGAAATAACAATATCTTTTAAGATATCATCAAGCAAAATATCACGCTGTAATATATGCGCTATTGCATGACGTACTTGCTCTGCTACTCTAAGTTGCCGTTGTGATGGCCCTGCATTTTTCATCAAAGTTTTATCCTTGCTACAAGATCTCTTTTTTGACCATTTAGATAAGGAAAAAGAGATATTGTGTATAAAACCTAATAACTTTTCTCATTTCACAACAGAGTAAAGTTATTGGATTATTTTATAATGTGCGATTAATATGTTCGATACGGAAGGTCTCAATGATGTCTCCTGCACGCATGTCTTCATAATTTTCAAAGGCTATTCCACATTCTTGACCACTTTGCACTTCATTGACTTCATCCCTAAAGCGTTTGAGTGTTTTCAGCTTTCCTTCGTGAATAACGATATTATCGCGGATAAGGCGAACACCGGCTCCTCGTTCTATTTTACCTTCTGTAACACGACATCCTGCAACTTTTCCAATTTTTGTAATGTTAAAGACTTCTAGAATTTCAGCATTACCAAGGAAAGTTTCACGCTGTTCTGGTGAGAGTAATCCAGACATGGCAGCCTTGATATCGTCAACAAGATCATAAATGATGTTGTAATAACGAATCTCAATTCCTTGTGTTTTAGCAAAATCACGTGCTTGCTTATTGGCTCGAACATTAAAGCCAATTACAGCAGAGTTAGAAGCTTCTGCAAGAGAAATATCACTTTCGGTAATTCCTCCAGCACCAGAATGTACAATACGTGCACGAACCTCATCATTTCCAAGTTTTTCCAATGCTGAAGCAATTGCTTCGATTGATCCTTGCACATCCCCTTTTATAATAAGAGAAAATTCCTTAACACCAGTCGTTTGCAATTTTGTCATCATTTGCTCAAGAGAACCACGCGAACCAGTTTGCCGCGCAACAGCTTTATCACGTGCTAATCGTTGTCGATATTCAGAAATTTCACGTGCTTTTGCTTCATGTGTGACAACAGCAAAACGGTCTCCGGCTTGTGGTGTTCCTTGCATGCCTAAAATTTCAATTGGTGTAGAGGGAACGGCTTCTTTGACATGGCGGCCATGGTCGTCAATCAAAGCACGCACACGACCCCATTCATTTCCAGCAACTATAATATCAGAAGGGTGTAATGTACCTTTTTGAACAAGAACTGTTGCAACAGACCCACGTCCGCGATCCAATTTGGCTTCAATGATAACGCCCTCTGCAGTTCGTTGGGGATCTGCTTTCAGATCAAGCATTTCAGCCTGAAGAAGGATAGCTTCGAGAAGTTTATCAAGATTTTGACCAGTTTTAGCAGAAACTTCAACGTCCAAAGTTTCACCACCCATAGTTTCAACAAACACTTCATGTTGTAGAAGTTCTGTACGCACTTTTTGTGCATTCGCAGCTGGTTTATCAATTTTGTTGATAGCAACAATGATAGGTACACCAGCAGCTTTCGCATGATTGATTGATTCAATCGTTTGAGGCATAACACTATCATCAGCGGCTACAACGAGAACAGCAATATCAGTAACACGAGCTCCGCGTGCACGCATAGCCGTAAATGCAGCATGACCTGGTGTATCAATAAAGGTAATTTTTTGACCGTTTTGTTCTACTTGATAGGCACCAATATGCTGCGTAATACCTCCTGCTTCGCCAGAAACAACATTTGCTTTACGAATAGCATCCAAAAGAGAAGTTTTTCCGTGGTCAACATGGCCCATAATGGTTACAACAGGGGCGCGCTGCTGCATGTTTTGAGGATTATCTGTTATATTAAAGATACCTTCTTCTACGTCAGATTCTAAAACACGTTTAACAGTATGGCCAAATTCAACAGCGATGAGTTCGGCAACATCTGCATCAATAACATCGCCAGGTTTCATCATTTGTCCTTGTTTCATCAAGAATTTAATCACATCAACAGAACGCTCAGTCATACGTTGTGCGAGCTCTTGAATGGTAATCGTTTCAGGAAGAACAACTTCGCGAGAAATTTTTTCTCTTGGTTCTTGATTTTGTGCACGCTTAAATTTTTCCTGTCTACGCCGCATTGCAGCCATTGAGCGCCCACGTGCGCTTCCTTCTTCATCCAGTGCACTATTCAGAGTTAGCTTTCCGCGTCTCCGCTCATCAGCTCCTTTGACAACTTTGGGTACACGTATTTCTGATTTAGCAGGATTAGCACGTCGACTATGCCGTTCTTCCTCATTATTGTCATCTATTTTGCGTTTTTCAACCACGGTTGTCTGTTTAGTGGCAATAGGAATATCTGCCTGTTCAATGAGAGGGGGAACAGGTGGAGTCTGCACTGGCGATATTTCTTCTTCTTGTTGGAGATGGATTTCTTTTTCTTTAATTTCTTGCTGTAAAATTTCTTCACGCTCTTTAGCGCGTCTTGCTTCTTCTTCGGCTTGTTCTCGCGTTATTCTTTCTTGGATATGTGCTTCTTCTAACGCGCGAAGTCTCGCTTCCATTTCAGTTGATGAAAGATTGCTTTTGGCCACAGATTCTTGAGGCTTTTTTTCCTCAAAACGCGGTTTAGAACGCTGGGGGGCCACATGCGGCTTTGTAATGGGCTGTAGGGTTTCAGCTTTTTCATCAGGTCGCGTAATTTTACGCCGTTTGGTTTCGACAACGACAGCCTTCGTACGGCCATGACTAAAATTTTGTTTAACCGTGCTCGTTTCCAAGACAGACCTCTTGAGAGTTAGTATCTTCTTGACCGTTGTTTTGTCGTTGTTATTTTCACTCATTGTACTTCCTTCACGGCTTGTGCCGTCATCTCACTAGACTTACTATGCTTGTCGTCACGATAGCTGATCAATCTACATGTCGTTTTGAGAAATCCTTCAGCAGCTTTTGTGTCCAGTAAGGCCGCGTGCATTACAGGATTAGAGCCAAAAGCCACTCGCATTTCATCATTTGTAAATAAAGATATGGTTTTTATAGTCCGATTTGTTTGTTGTTGTATTGAATGGATGGCCTGTGCAATTTTTCGTTTCCCATCTTCTGTTGTTTCTTTAGCATGAAGTACAAGAATAACTTTACCAGAGCGGATAGCAGCGTCAACCTTTGTTGCTCCCATAACAATTGCTCCCGCTTTTCGTGCCATGGAAAGGCTTGAAAGAGCGGCTTTTAGTAAAAGCGTATCAACAACATGCACAAGATTTGGTGTAACTTCAACATCTGTTTTAAAATTTCTATGAAAAGCTTTCTGTTTGATTGCTTTCTCAATAACAGCGTGATGGGCAGAAATCCAAACGCCACGCCCTGGTAAATTCGCTTTAAGATCAGGAACAATTTGGTTATTGGGACCAATAACAAAACGGATCAGCGTTTGTGCTGAAGCATTTTTTCGGGTCACAATGCAAGTCCGTTCATTCATTTAAAGTGTATCCACATCCAAATCATCTGTTTTTTCATTTTCTGCAGAATTTTCATCTTCTACAGGATTTTCTGTAACAAGATCAGTTTGGTCTATCCAGCCTGCTTGTACACGTGCGGCTAAAACCATAGCTTCTGCATCTGCGCGTGTAATGTCAAAAGGGGTTAAAATACCAGAAAAATTCTGTGTTTGACCTTCTTTACGTTCTCTCCAACCAGCTAAATCATCAACGGCATAGCCAGCAAAGTCTTCTATTGTTTTTACACCATCCTGACCTACAGCAACCAACATAGCACTTGTCATTCCAGGAAGTGTTCGCAACTCGTCAGAAACTCCGAGCTTTTTGCGTTTTTCATCAAGTTCTTTTTCTTGATGATCAAGATATTCGCGGGCACGACTTTGGATTTCAGCGGCGGTATCATGGTCAAAACCATCAATAGAAGCGATTTCTTCAAGATCAATATAGGCGATTTCTTCAATAGAAGAAAAACCCTCTGATGCCATAACCTGTCCGATCATTTCGTCAACCTCTAAGGCTGCCATAAACAATTTACTCCGTTCAGTAAATTCTTTTTGACGATTTTCAGATTCTTCCTTTTCCGTTAAAATATCAATGTTCCATCCTGTTAGTTGCGAAGCCAAGCGAACATTTTGCCCACGTCGTCCAATAGCAAGGCTAAGTTGATCATCTGGCACAATAACTTCAATCCGTTCAGCATCTTCATCAAGGATGATTTTAGAAACTTCAGCAGGTTGCAGTGCATTAACGACAAATGTTGCCGCATCAGGCGACCAAGGAATAATATCAATTTTTTCGCCTTGTAATTCAGCAACAACAGCTTGTACACGACTTCCTCGCATTCCAACGCATGCTCCAACAGGATCAATGGAACCATCGCGTGAAACAACGGCGATTTTAGCCCGTGAACCTGGATCACGAGCAACAGATTTGATTTCTATAATACCATCATAAATTTCTGGTACTTCCATAGTGAAAAGTTTTACCATAAATTGGGGATGTGTGCGTGAAAGGAAAATTTGTGGACCACGCGTTTCACGGTGTACATCATTGACAAAAGCACGAATGCGATCTCCATAGCGGAATGATTCACGAGGAATTAATTCATCACGGCGAACAATAGCTTCACCGCGTCCTAGATCAACGATGACGTTACCATATTCCACACGCTTAACTGTACCAGAAATAATTTCACCAACTTTATTTTTGAATTCTTCATATTGCTGATCGCGCTCTGCATCGCGTACTTTTTGTACAATAACCTGTTTAGCAGATTGTGCTGCGATACGTCCAAAATCCATAGGAGGTAAAAGATCAGCAAAAAAATCACCAATTTTTGCTTCTGTTTGACGTTTGAGAGCATCAGACAAAGTAATTTCCGTTGTATAGTCTTCAACGACATCAACGATTTTAAGCAGGCGCTGTAATTTAATTTCACCTGTTTTAGAATTGATTTCAGCACGAATATTGGTTTCTTGACCATAACGAGAACGTGCTGCTTTTTGAATAGCATCAGCCATCGCAGAAATGACAATTTCACGGTCGATTGACTTTTCACGTGCAACAGCATCTGCAATTTGCAGAATCTCAAGCCTGTTAGCGCTTGTAGCCATCAATTTTCTCCTTCTTTGTGCCACACGATGGGTATTTCCCAGTGATATTATTTTTTGAAATTGAGCGTCTGTATAGAGTCGTTAGCGTTCTCTTCGGCAATGAATTGTTGACTTAAATCTTTATTTTGTTTCAATGCATCGCGAATAAGCTCATCGGTAAGCACTAAATGCGCATTTATGATATCACAAAAGGAAATAGGGGTATACATGGCTTCTCCATAAGCAGCTTTATCAGTGTTTAAAATAAATCCATCTTGCGTGATATTTGTAAGTGTCCCACGAAATTTTCGGCGCCCATCAATTGTTATTTTGGTTTCAATTTTTGCAAGATGCCCTTGCCAATGAAAAAAATCAGATTTTCTTACCAATGGACGATCAATTCCAGGTGATGAGATTTCTAAATGATATTTGCGTTCAATAACATTTTGTACATCAAGGAGGGGAGAAACTGTTCGACTAACAGTTTCACAATCTTCTATGGTCATAGAACCATCGGCACGTTCAACCATAATTTGAAGTGTTAAACCATTTTGACCAAGAAGTTTCACACGAACCAAACGAAAACCTAAAGGTTTAAGTAGTGGTATGACAAGAGCAGCAACCTGTGCTTCGATACCATCTTCTTCAAACAGGCGCGGTTCGTCAAGATTGCTTATTTTTTCAGCTTCGTTCATACATTTTATCCAAGTTGGTTTCATCAGTTTTATGATATTAAAAAAGAGCGGGTCCAACGGCCCACTCTTCATCATAAGACCAAGAATTTAACTATTGATACTCTTAAATTCAAAATTTTTCAAGTTGTTTATGAGAAAAGCGCTTGATCATTTATTTCTTGATAAAGGTAAGATAGGAAGGCGTTCGTCCTTCGCGTAAAGCTTTTGCTTCATAGCGGGTTCCGCTCCATAGTGGATAAGGGAGTTTCCAGTCTTGAGGGCTTTCTGCTTTCCATTCAAAGTGATCATGTTGTGCACAATGGTACAAAGTCCAGTTTACATAACTGTCTATATCGCTAGCAAAGCGCAAAAACTTCCCTATTTTAAGAACACGAGCAAAACGGTTAAGATTTTTTATGTTGATGAAGCGTCGTTTCCAGTGTTTCTTTTTCGGCCAAGGATCAGGATAGAAGAGGTCTATTCCATCAAGCGAGTTATCAGGGAGCCAATCAAGAAGGCGTGTAGCATCATCATTATAGAGGCGAAGACGATTTTGATGGTTTTGATGCTGTTCAAGAGACGATAATATTTTTGCCATGCCATTGATAAAGGGCTCGACGCCGATAAAACCGGTTTTTGGAAAATATTCCATTTCATGAAGTAAATGTTCACCTCCACCAAAACCGATTTCAAGTCGAATTTCTCTTACTTTGCTTGAAAATAAGGATGTAAGGTTTAAGGGAGGAGGGACATTTAAATCAATATTCAAATTGGGGAGAAGCATTTGTATACGTGTAAGCTGACTGTTTCGAAGTTGTTTTCCTTGTCGGCGTCCAAAAAATGCTTCACTCTTACGTATATTATGTTTAATCATGGGATTTGGATCATTGTTTGAAGCGTTTTCACGAGATCAGTTTTTTCCCATGAAAACGAACCATCGTGTTTTGGTTTACGACCAAAGTGACCATAGGCAGCTGTTTTCGCATAAATAGGTTTATTGAGGTCAAGATGTTTTCGAATGCCGGTAGGTGAAAGGTCCATTATTTTGCGGATGGCTTCTTCAATAACTTTTTCATCGACTTTTCCTGTTCCATGAAGATTAAGATAAATAGATAAAGGTTGTGCAATACCAATTGCATAGGAGAGTTGAATGGTGCATCTCTCTGCTAAATCAGCAGCAACAATATTCTTAGCCAGATAGCGTGCCGCATAGGCAGCAGAACGATCAACTTTTGTTGTATCTTTTCCTGAAAAAGCACCGCCTCCATGGGGTGCTGCACCTCCGTAAGTATCCACAATAATTTTGCGTCCCGTTAATCCGGCATCGCTTTGAGGTCCTCCAATGACAAATTTTCCTGTTGGGTTAATATACCAACTGCATTGAGCTGCAATGGGAATGTCATGTAAAGCTTGGCGAATGTAAGGTTCAACCACTGTACGTACTTTATTGGAATCCCAGCTTTCATCAAGGTGCTGCGTTGAAAGAACAATGGATGTGACCTCTATCGGTTTTCCATTTTTATAACGTATGGTTATTTGGCTTTTAGCATCTGGTCCTAATTTTCCAGTTTCTCCCTCTCCTTTATGACGAGCTGCGGCAAGAAGTTTGAGAATTTTATGCGCATAATAAATTGGCGCAGGCATGAGATCAGGTGTTTCACGGCAAGCATATCCAAACATGATACCTTGATCACCTGCTCCTTCTTCACCATGCCGATCCGTAGCATTATCAACCCCTCTTGCTATATCAGCTGATTGTGGGCGCAAAAGAACATCAATTTTAACAGTTTTCCAATGGAAGCCTGTTTGTTCATAGCCAATGGTACGAATAGCACGGCGGGCTGCTGTACGAAAACGTGTGGGATTAATGAGTGGAAAGCTAGTTTCATCATAGATGAATTCTTTATTTTTATCTTTTTTTAATAGCGTATCGGGAACACGTACTTCACCAGCGATAACAACACGGTTGACACTGACGAGAGTTTCACAGGCAACGCGTACTAACCATGGATCAGTACCAGTCTTTTCAGCTTCTTTATAGATCATATCAACGATTTCATCGGAAATACGATCACAAATTTTATCAGGATGTCCTTCCGATACCGATTCGCTCGTAAAAAGATAATCTTGATGCGGCATAGGAACTCCTTCAAAAAAGAAAACCAACGATTTAATCAATTGCTTACTAAAGTCGTCACCATTTGCTAATTCTACAGCAAATAGTCAATGCAAATGTATATGAATAAAAGAGAAAAGATATAATTTTAATTTATAACTTATTTGTCAAATCTTCCTCAGAAAGTGCTTTTGCCAAGTCAATAATTTTTCGACGCACTTTAGCATCAGATATATTTGTAAAAGCGCGCATGAGTTGAATCCCTTCGCTGCTAGAACAAAAGTCTATAAAATTGTGTTCACTTTCAGCAAAACCCTCTACTTGTTGGGAGGTAATACCTTTATCAAAAAAGTAAGAAACAGGAACATCCATAATTTCCGCTATCGCTTGAAGACGGCTGGCACCAATACGGTTTGTTCCTTTTTCATATTTTTGGATTTGCTGAAAAGTAATTCCTAATTTTTCACCTAGTTTCTCTTGAGTGAGTCCTAAAATATTACGACGTAAACGGATACGAGTTCCAACATAGATATCTATAGGGTCAGGTTTTTTTTTAGTTTCGGTCATAATGCAACTCTTTATTTCCAGCATTTTTCTTCTAAACCAACATCATATTTATGCGCAGTTGATTTATCATATAATTAAAACAATATGTAATATTTTTTCCCAATATTACTGGTACACGCAACATAATACCGTACAAAGGGCACTTGAATCATTTAAGCTGTTTTGTAAAACCAAAACCAATACGACACAATAGCATAAGGATGAATAAGATAAAAGTAGAGAAAGTTCTGTATTCATTGCTTCCTATAGGGGTAATGGATGATGGAACTCGTGAATCAATAATGCCCACAGCATTTTGTCGAAGAGCTACAACGATTCGTCCATAAGAATCAATAACAGCTGATATGCCATTATTGGCTGCCCGTATGAGGGGGATTCCCAGTTCAACGGCACGAAGCTGTGCTTGTTGAAGATGTTGATAGGGTCCAGGTGTTACACCAAACCATGCATCATTTGTAATATTAATAATTGCTTGAGGCGGGGAGCCTTTAAAAGTCATTTCATGGGGAAATATTGCTTCATAACAAATCAAGGGTAGATAAGAAAATCCGTTTGGCATTGTAACAATTTTGCGCACACTTGCAGCACTATATCCACCAATATTATCGGCAAGGGTACGCAATCCAATTTTTTTCAATAAATTCTGATAAGGAAGATACTCACCAAAAGGAACCAAATGAAGTTTATCGGAAGTATTTAAAATATTACCTTGAGCATTAATGACTGCAATTGTATTAAAATATTGTGTTTGGGAATGAGGTAGATCATTGCTGGCGCGTATTGCTCCAACGATAGCCCATTGTTTAGGTTTTAAAAGAGAGGCAATGCGCATTGTGGTAGATGAGTTATCATAGAGAAGGTAAGGAACGGAAGCTTCAGACCATACGATAAAATCGGGTTCTGAATTTTGATCGGTTGTTGGCGTTGCACTTAGCTTCATATGCGCTTCCAACATAGATTCTCGTGTATTATCACGCAATTTTATATTTTGTTGGATGGACGGTTGAACAATGCGCACCCAATAAGCACTTTTTTGATCTTCAGCTGTGTTTTCTATAGTATGAAGACGATAAAACCCAAAACCACAGTGAATTAATATAAGTGATAAGCAAAGAGAAAGTGCCACTTTCTTTTTTTCATCCGTTAATAAAACAGTTGGCAAACTGTAGGCTAAGACAGCAAGAATATTCATTCCGTAAAGTCCTACGATTGCATCAGATTGCATGAACACTGGGGTTGGCATGGCTGTATAGCCAAGAGAATTCCATGGAAATCCTGTGAATAAAAACGCACGCAACCACTCGGATAATCCTAATGCAAAGGCTAAAACAAAAAAGCGTGCTATTCCTTTTGTCCATAATAAACCGACAATGAAACCAGAAAAAAACCAATAAAAAGAAAGGTAGAGTGGAGGGACTAAAATGGCTAATGGGACGGCCCAACCAAAAGAATCTGGATCTGTTAACAAAGCATTGCATAGCCACCAAAGGCCGCAAATAAAATAACTAAAACCAAAGGTTCCACAGCTTAAAGCGTAAGTAAAAAAATGTTTTTTATTGTTTTTGGTGTCCTGTATTGAGTCAAGTAAAACAATAAAGAGAGGGAAAGTTAGAAAGCAAAGAGGTGTTAAATAAAAGGGTGGAAGTGCAAAAGAAGTAAGAGCACCACACAGAAATATCCATGCTTGGCGCTTCCAGCCTGTAACAGAGAATAAAAAAACGATGAAATTGTTTAAAAACGCTGGACTATTCTTTAGGGATGGCATTGTTCTCAAGATTCTCATTTTTGGGAATGCGAAAAATGCGCAACCGTTTGATCCGGCGTTTATCAGCTTCTAAAATACGAAATCTATAGCCAGGTACAGCTTCGACAATTTCACCTTTGGCAGGAATGCGATCAAGAATTGAGACGATCAAACCACCAATAGTATCAACTTCATCACCATATTCTCCTACGATAAAATCAGGACCAAGAGCTTTCTCCACATCTTCTAGTTCAGTTTTTGCATCAACGAGCCATTTATTATTTGGTTCACGTACGATAGCATTGTCGACATTATCATGTTCATCTTCGATATCTCCAACGACTAACTCAACAATATCTTCCATTGAAACGAGACCATCTGTTCCTCCATGTTCATCAATAACTAAAGCCATTTGAGTTCGTGTAGTTTGCATCCGTGTTAATAATTTGCTTGCAAGCATAGAACTGGGAACAAAGAGAACTGTTCGGATCAAATCCAATTCACCAATTGGAGTATGCAAGTCTGTATGGTTTAATTGAAGAAAATCGGATTTTTGTTCGGTTTTTGTTGGATTGATAATAAAGCGAGTGATGTAGTTAAGAATATCGCGGATATGGATCATGCCGCGCGGATCATCTAAAGTTTCAGCATAAACGGGGATACGAGAATGACCAATTTTTGCAAAACATTTAAGGGTTTCTCCAAGAGAGGTGTTTATTTCTAATGCTTCGATTTCAGAACGAGGTATCATAACATCATCCACGCGTGCTTCACGTAAGCGTAAAATGTTATGCAGCATAGTACGTTCTTCAGGTGAGAAGAGGGCGGTATCTTTTTCATTGTTAGTCGTGAGTGCAACGGTAAGATCATCGCGCAGTGACGTAGATGCACAATTTCGACCCCGTAAGAATGAAAACAAATGATTCATCAGGGAATATTTTTCTGTATGATTCGTTTGCTGAGAGGGGTCTTTTTCATTATTAGAAGATGCTTGATTATTATTTTGTGCATTTATTTTGTTTGCCATGGTTTTGAAATCTTCTAGACTTTCTTTTATAACAGATAAATAAGAGGCTTTAAATGGTATGCTGGTAATATTGATTTTAAAAGTTAAATTTTATCATTGATAGACAATTATGCGTAAGGATCTTTTATGGAAAGCTTTTGAAGAATTTCCCTTTCGAGCTTTTCCATTTTATATGCTTCATCATCAGTTTCATGGTCATAACCAAGCAGATGCAAGATACCATGAACAATCATATGTGTTAAATGGTCTTGAAATGTTTTTCCTTCTTTCTCTGCTTCGAAAACAACAGTTTCTCGGGCAATAATAATATCACCGAGCATGGGACCAGGTCGATTTCCAGCTTTAAGTGGAAAAGCAGGAAAGGATAGTACATTAGTAGATTTGTTTTTGTTGCGCCATTGTGCATTGATTTGTGCCATATGTTCATCATCCGTAAAAAGCAGGCTAATCTCGCTTACAACATTTTCCAATGAAACATGATGCATAGCTGTCATTAATGCTTTTTCAGTGATATTATAAAGCATTTTCTCATCATTCCACCCTGCGCTTTTAATCATTATATCAATAATAATCATGATGAATCAAATTCATTTTTTAATGCATCGCGTGTGAATAATTTTTTTTTATTTTGTATTTCGGAATCACGATCATAAGCACGAACGATAGCAGCAACAAGTGGATGGCGTACAACATCTTTTTCATCAAAATGCACAATTGCAATATTTTCTATATTTGAAAGAATGCGAACTGCTTCAATGAGACCTGATTTTTGCCCTGTAGGCAAATCAATTTGGCTTACGTCACCGGTAACGATCATACGCGTTCCTTCTCCAAGACGTGTGAGGAACATCTTCATTTGCATGGGCGTAGTATTTTGTGCCTCATCAAGAATAACAGCAGCATGGGCAAGTGTTCGTCCGCGCATAAAGGCGAGAGGAGCAATTTCTATGACACCAGAAGCTAAAATGCGTTCTATTTTTTCAGCGGGCATCATATCATAAAGAGCATCATAAAGTGGTCGTAAATATGGGTCGACTTTTTCTTTGAGATCACCGGGAAGAAAACCAAGACGTTCTCCAGCTTCAACAGCCGGACGTGAGAGAATAATTCGTTCAATGATACCACGTTCTAGAAGCATTGCAGCATGAGCAACAGCAAGATACGTTTTTCCTGTTCCTGCTGGTCCTACACCAAACACAAGTTCAGTATGCTCCATAGCACTTATGTAAGCGTCTTGTGTTGGAGTTCTTGCATGAATTATTTTTTTATGGGTACTCAACCGTGCTGGTATACGTTTCGTTGCAGATTTGTGTGTTATTGTGTCTTCTTTCTGCTTCTTTGGTATATTTGCCATAGCAATCGCTCCTTTTATATCTGATAAAGTGAGCTCTTGATGTGTTTTGGCACGTTCATAAAGCTGCTGCAATACATATTGCGCACGTTTTATAACGGAAATATTTCCACGGATTAAGACTTCATTACCACGCGGATGAATACTAAGTTCGAGTTTTTTTTCGATATAAGCGAGATTTTCGTCAAATTTACCAAAAACTGCTTTTGCATATTGATTATTTTCGAAAATCAAAACAACTTGGCTCAGATCTGAAGCGCTTGTTTGTTTCAAGGTATCAGCCTTTTCAAGGGACGTATTTACTTTTTCTTTAATACGCTTTATTTTTTCGGTTGAAGCTTTCAGCCTATTCTCCATATCTACATAAATATTGCACACTTTTTTAAGTAAACTTTATAAAAGACAATTTTTTACAAAAAGTGCACGCTTTAGATGTAATCATTTTCTTTTAAAATAAAAGAATTTTCCAAAATATTTATTGTGAACAAGGTGTTAGAGGCATGTCTATCTATTTGTCACTTCACCAACAAAACTGTTTGAGCTTGCATTTTTAATATGAATTTCTATCACGCTACCTGTAGAGGCTTCTGTATCGACGACAACAGGTAAAAGCCAAGGGGAACGCCCTACCATTTGTCCTGAGTGACGTCCAGTTTTTTCGATGAGAACGTTCGTTTTTTGACCAATTTTAGAACGCAAAAATGCATTTTGTTGCTCAAGGAGAAGGATTTGTAAATGTTGAAGTCGGGCATCTTTTACAGATTCATCAACATGATTTTTCATTGTGGCTCCCACTGTTCCAGGACGGGGGGAATATTTAAAAGAATAAGCTGAACTGTACTGTACTTGTTGAATAAGTTTAATGGTTTCTTCAAAGTCTTCATCTGTTTCTCCTGGAAACCCTACAATAAAATCGCCTGAAAAGGCAATATCTGGCCGTACGGTTCGAATTTTTTCGATAAGATGAAGATAATGAGAGCTTTTGTGTTGTCGGTTCATGGCTTTTAAGATGCGATCTGAACCTGATTGAACAGGAAGATGGAGGTAAGGCATTAACATATCAAGATCTCGATGCGCGGCAATAAGGCTATCATCCATATCACGTGGGTGGCTGGTTGTGTAACGCAAACGCTTTAAACCATCGAGTTTTGCGAGATGATAAAGAAGATCGCCAAGACGCCAAGTTTTGCCATCAGCACTTTGTCCATGCCAACCATTGACATTTTGTCCAAGCAGCGTAATTTCTTTGACACCCGCTTCGATGAGTTGAAGGGCCTCTTCAGTAATTTGTTCAACGGATCGTGATATTTCAGCACCGCGTGTGTACGGAACAACACAAAAAGTGCAAAATTTATCGCAACCTTCCTGCACTGTTAAAAATGCGCTAACACCTCGTTTTCTTACTGCATGTTTATTATGGGGCGGCAAATGAGCAAATTTATCTTCAACAGCATAGTCTGTTTCGATAATTTTTTTCCCTTGTTTGGCTTTTTCTAACAATTCTGGCAAGCGATGATACATTTGCGGACCAATAACAAGATCCACTGTTGGAGCACGGCGCAAGATTTCACTTCCCTCAGCTTGTGCAACACAACCTGTTACACCAACCATAAGGGGTTTATCAGGTGTGCGCTCTTGACGCATAACGCGCAAACGACCGAGATCAGAATAAAGTTTTTCTGCTGCTTTTTCACGAATATGACAGGTATTAACAAGAATAAGATCGGCATCATTGGGAATTTGTGTTGTCACATAGCCTTGCGAACTGAGACTATCAGTCATCCGTTGGCTATCATAAACGTTCATTTGACATCCATAGGTTTTGATAAAAACCTTTTTAGGAGCAACAGGAGGCGTATTTTTAGGATTTACTTTATTCATAGCGCATGTGTAAATGTTTTTTACACAAATCTCAATCTATTTGCTTAAAAGTTTTTTGCATGATAATTGCATCACCACGACCATTTTTTGACGCGTAGTAGGCAAGACGTTCAGAAATTTTTTGAAATTCAAAGCGTTGATAAAGGTTCAAAGCAGAAAGATTTGTGGCTTCTACTTCCAAGAATAATTTTATGGCGCCCTTGTCGTGAAGATGGTGAACTGTGCTTTCGATAAGAAAGGTACCAATTCCTTGTTGACGATAATGAGGATGAACAGCAATTGTGATGATTTCTGCTTCATCAAGGATGAGACGGCATAGGCAAAAGCCTAAAATTTGATCAGAGCGATCAATGAGAAAAACTTTGTGTCCGAAGATAGAGTGATCTGTTAAGAAATTATCAAAAGCTTGTTTTTCCCAAGAAGGGGTAAAACAATGCTGATGAATTTGATGAAGAGAAGCACTATCATTAACTTGTAGCGGAGCAATTCCAAAATTCTTTTTTGTCAATGAAAATTTGGGCATTATTTTTTTTGTGGTAAAGCAAAATTGGTTTGTTGTTTTGCATCAGCGCTGCGTAGATAGAGTGGGCGAGGTGAATTTTTTGATTGTTTGTTTGCAGCAAGATAAGCATAGTTTACAATATCGGCCGCTTCGCAGGGGATTTTTTCTAGGACAATTTTTTCGTATATTTTATGGTTTTTAACATGCTCCACAACGACATCAGCAGCTGAGCCAGTCAGTCGGGTTTTTTTTGGCAAATCTTCGAGGATATTTTCAATTGTTTTTAATGCCGGCTCTCCCAAAGGTGTGAGATCATTATGAAAATTTTGATGGTAGAACATTCCTCTCCCTGCTTCAATGACAACAGTAATTGCCGATGCTGTACTTTTACTGTTTATGACTTGTGCTGCTAACGCTTCAAGAGCACTCACACCAATAGCTGGTATTTCAAGTGCTAATGCCAAAGCGCGCGCTGTTGCAACACCGACACGTACACCAGTAAATGACCCAGGTCCAATATTGACAGCAATACGCTCAACTTGATCAAGCGTCATATTGGCTTGTGTCATTATTTGTGTAATCTGCCCAATAAGTTTTTCAGCATGTCCTTTGTTCATGCGCTCATTGATACGCGCAATAACAGATTTATGACGAATAAGCGCAACAGCACAATAAATTGAAGCAGTATCTATAGCAAGGATAAGCATAAAAATATTTTAGTTGAATAAAACGATAAATAAAAGTCCTGCTGTATTTTTAATATTTTCATTATCGTATATTTCATTTGTAAGAAAGTTACTAGTGCCAATAAGCAACAATATCTTTTTATGGGGTAGAACGAGATGTTGATTTAATCCTTATTTTTATCACTTTTTGAATGAGTATCTTGAGTATTATAAGATTCTCTTATTTTAAATCTACTTATGGTGAAACAATTAAAGTTATTAGCTTGTATATTACAAGCGGAGTTAGCGTATGAATCAAAACTGTTGAAGAAAAGAATAAAAACTCCTTTCACGAATCGTTTAAATGTAAGGATTGTCACAACTTTTAAGCTATCAAATAGTACGATGATGCCACTTGTATTACATAGTAAGTAAAAGTAATTTAAAAGAGGAAAAGTTATGACCCCACATTTTTTCCAAATAAGAATATATTCTATCCGTCTTTATATAAAAACCTCAGCGTAATGAGAGCAGATGAAAGAAATGGCATTGTTTTGCATGAGTTACGTATTTCGATACTACCCTGTTGCAAATCATTATGGACTGAAAAGCAAATTTGACAGTTTTCACTTAAATATCAGCTCTTTCAATTTTTTGTATAGAATAATGAGCAGTATTTTAGAACTTTTTCTGGTTTATGAAAGAACTGATTTTAATAATAATGAGGACTTTGGGTTGATTGCATACTACGTTGAAAAAATAATAATCAATACACATTTAAAATGTTATATGATTTAAATCATTTAATTGTATCATGATAAGGCTACAAATACCGAGAATAATTATGGAGCAGGTTGAAGCCAAAATGACGCGCCATCCTGCTTTTTTTAGTGATCGGATATCAACACCTAATCCTAGTGCAGCCATTGAGATAACAGTAAACAACTGGGCAATAAATTTGATGGGATTGATAGCCTTTTCAGGGATAAGACCACTTGAGCGAACAAGCATCATGATAATAAAGCCAATGATAAACCATGGGACGAGGGTATGTAAACGCAAGCGTGTTTGTGCTGATCGGCGATAAATGATTGATAGAGTAAAAATAACAGGGCCTAACATGAGAACCCGTACTAATTTGACAATTGTTGCAATTTGAACACTCAGAAAAGAGACAGATGCTGTTGCTGCTAAAACCTGTGGTACAGCATAAACAACCATGCCAGCAAGCACACCATATTGGCTAAATGACAAATTCAGAGACGGATGTAAAAAGGGTAGAAATAAAATAATAAGAATTCCTAAAAGAGCAGTGAAGGCAATTGACGCGGCTACATCGTCATGTTTTGCTTTTATGACAGGTGCAACGGCGACAATAGCTGAATTGCCACAAATAGCATTCCCACAAGCGACCAGCATTGCTAAATGTGTAGAAAGCCCGAAAAGTCGGCCGATGGCAAAGCTCAGGATAATCGTTACGAATATCACGAATATGATACTAGCAAGCAAATTCCAGCCAGCTGAAAGGACTGCGTTAATGCTAATGCTTGCTCCTAGAAGAACGATAGCAATTTCGAGAAGTGTTTTTGCACAAAAGGTGATACCTTTTTGAAAATATGTTGGCAAAGGAAAACAACTACGGATAATCGATCCTAAAAGAATTGCCAAAACAATGCTTTCAAGCCAAGCTTGTCCAAAAAGCTGTTTTTCTACGACTTCTAAGCCATAAGCTAAGGCTGATATGAGTAAACATACTAGAATACCAGGACCAAAGTCGTTTAAAAGTGAGAGTTTTTTCTTTATCACTTGAATATTTTCCCCATACAAAGAAATAATAGTAAATAAAACGAAATAACAGGTAAGAGAAAGAAATTTTTAAAGATTTGTTCTTGCTTGTACAGCTGCTGCTAAAGTTCCGTCATCAAGATAATCAAGCTCGCCTCCTACAGGGACACCATGAGCAAGTCGCGTAATTTTAACTGGAAAATTGGAAAGCTGATCGGTGATATAGTGAGCAGTTGTTTGACCTTCGACAGTCGCATTGACAGCAAGAATAATCTCCGTAATAGGGTTTTGTACAACACGTTGTATTAAGGTGGCAATATTGAGTTCATCAGGGCCTATTCCATCTAAGGGGGAGAGTCGTCCACCCAACACATGGTAACGTGCGGCTAAAGTTTTTGCGCGCTCAAGAGCCCACAGATCAGCAATATCCTCAACAACAATGATTGTTGTATCATCGCGGCGTAAATCTGTGCAAATTGAACAAGGATCAATGGTATCGACATTTCCACAAACAGAACAAATGCCGACTTTTTCTATAGCTGCTTGTATAGCCGCTCCCAAAGGCTCCAGCAATGTCTCTTTTTTTTTGATAAGATGAAGCGCAGCACGACGTGCTGAACGTGGACCAAGACCTGGTAACCGTGATAAAATCTGAATGAGACGTTCAATTTCAGGTCCTGCAATGTATTTAGACATATTTTTGTCCCACGGAAAAAATCCGTTTCATTAAAATGGAAGCTTGAAACCTGATGGGAGTGGTAGCCCTGCGGTCATACTTTTGGTTTTTTCTTCTATTGCGACTTCGATTTTTGTTCTTGCTTCATTATAAGCCGCCATAATGAGATCTTCAAGAATTTCAGCTTCCTCAGGTTTGAGTAATGAAGGATCAATTTGAATTGCTGTTATAATATTTTTGCCATTTAAAGTGATATTGACGAGACCACCCCCTGCAGTGCCCACAGCTTGCAGATTAGCTATTTCCTCCTGAATCTTCTGCATTTTTTCTTGCATTTCTTTGGCTTTTTTCATCATGCTCATCATTTCACGCATAGGAATAGGTATCCTTATTCATCATTGATATCATTTTTATTTTTAAAAATATCAGCATTTTTAAAGGTATTGGGGAGTAAATCAAGATCATTTTCTTCTTTATTGAGTCGAATATCGACAATTTTTGCTTCTGGGAAATGATTGAGGATTTTCGCGATATCAGGATCTGTTTCTGCATTGGAAAAAAGAGTCTTTTGAATCGCTATACTTTCCTCCTGTAAGGTTGGGCCACCTCCTTCATTAACAAAAGTTATTGTCCAGCGTTTTTCAGTCCATTGAGATATCTTTTTTTCTATATCATGAGCAAGAAATTGTGGGGTATTTTCAGAAAGTCTCAAGGTAATATGCCCAGCTTCAAAAGAAACAGGATGAACAAATTCTTTAACAAGGAGTTTGAAAGGAACGTCATTATGCTGTTCGGCTAATTGAACAATATCGTGCAAAGAATTAATCACGAGAGTTTTAGGTTCAGTAATCTTTTCTGTTGTTTGCGTGACAGAATGCGATAAATTTGCAATCTTTTCAGAAAAATCAGTAGATTGAGAAGTTTCTAGAATTTCTGTTACTTCTTGGGCGTTGATTTTGTCATGGTTTTGATTTTTAACTAAATTTTCTGGTTGTAAGGAATGATCTAATTGGTTTTTCAAAGAGCTTTTTAAATCTGATTGATCGGCTAATATATTTGAAACGCTCGAGGAAGCATGGGCTCCGACCATTGTTTCTTTTGTTATATTATTTGCATTTGTAGATTCTTGATGAGAAGAATTTTTAACCAGTGTGAGAGGCGTTTTTTCTTGCGTAAGCTTTTTTAAAGCCTCATCAAGAGTTGGTAAGTCAGCCGTGTGAGCAAGACGAATTAAAAGCATTTCAGCGGCTTGAAGAGGACGTGCAGTTTGATTAACTTCCTGTAAACCTTTGAGTAACATTTGCCAGTTTCGGGATAAAATAGGAACGGAAAGTTTTTTTGAAAAGTCTAAACTTCTTAAACGTTGTTCTTCAGTCAGAGAGAAATCTTCCACTATTTCTGGTGTAAAACGTAAACGTGTGACCAGATGATTAAAATCGGCTAGTTCTGTCAATATAGTAAGAGGATCAGCACCTGCTTCATATTGACTGCGTAATTCATGTAACGCATTGACAACATCGCCCTTCATGATAAATTCAAAAAGATCAATAATACGTGCTTGATCCGCTAATCCTAACATTGTACGCACCGCAATAGCATTAACATTGCCATTGCTATGGGCGATTGCTTGATCAAAAATGGATAATGCATCACGTGCAGATCCTTCTGCAGCACGGGCAATCATAGAGAGCGCTTGATCTTCTACTTCTACCTTTTCATATTTCGCAATTTGGCGCAAATGTGCACTCAAAGCTTTTGATTCAATACGTCGCAAATCAAAACGTTGGCAACGCGAAAGAATTGTAATAGGAACTTTGCGAATTTCTGTTGTGGCAAAAATAAATTTCACATGGGAAGGTGGTTCTTCAAGAGTTTTCAATAAACCATTAAAGGCTTGTGTTGAGAGCATATGTACTTCATCGATAATGTAAACTTTATAGCGTGCAGAAACAGGACGATAGCGTATTTGTTCAATAATTTCACGAATATCATCAATGCCCGTATGAGAAGCGGCATCCATTTCTATAACATCAATATGGCGCCCTTCGATAATTTGTGTGCAATGTTCACCAAGAGAGTCCAATACAGTTGTTGGTTGGTCAATATCTTTTGTTTTATAATTAAGCGCACGTGCCAAAATACGTGCTGTTGTGGTTTTACCTACGCCACGAATCCCTGTTAACATCCACGCTTGTGCAATACGACCTTTTTCAAAGGCATTGGTGAGAGTACGCACCATAGCTTCCTGACCAATGAGGTCAGAGAAGTTTTGGGGCCGATATTTACGAGCAAGAACACGATAGGCTGTTTCTACCGGTAAATTTTCCATGAATATTTCCAACTTCGAAGTTCTTTATGCGTACATTTTGATAATACAAAAGCATAGATCAATACTGTAGTCTCATATAAAAGGATTTTTTCTTAATCAAATTATTTATGGGACAATTTGTTTAAAAACAACAAAATCCCTTTATTTGCTGCATACAAATGCCGCTCTGAAGATTAAAAATACCTCGCTAAAAGACAGTATAAAAAAATAATTTCTTCAGCAAAATAGGAGGTTGGAACAATGACCCGTACCAGAACTCGTTGGGGCTGCTTCTTTCCAGACCTGACCCAGTTGGCGAGTAGTTCGTCCACCACCAACCTCCCAAGTTCATATTGTCGATTTGGAATGAAAAATCAAGCTCAGAAACGAAAAATATCCTAAGAAAGACGAAGAATTTTCCTTTGCGTTTAATTTATTGACATATAAACAACAAAGAGATTGTGGATTTACCAGTTTTTATAGCAGTAGCTCTTCATATTTATTTGGTATGAAAATATCTTTTCGCTTAAGATCGTCTGAATGTATAATTATTCTCATTCGCTGAAACATATAAGAGTTTTAGGATAGATACGCCTGTTCTAAAACTACGAAATTGAATGATTAAAAATTTGCAACGATAAAAAAGGCAAATAAAGTATATAGATCATGTAATTGGCTAACATTCGAAAGTTAGGGGGAAGAGTGCTATTTAAATAATTATAAAATATTGCTTTAATGGTGTTGCTCCTCTATACAAAACATCCCAAACATAATACATTTAATGTTGTACATTCACAGGCTTTTTAAAGAGCTATTGTTCAATACTCTTAACTATATTTCAAACTCCACTCATAAATAGTATATATGCTTCCCTTGAGGTATAAATCCATTGTGCACTATCCTCTTTATGCTTAATAAAAGTATAAATTTTAGCCCTCATACTACTTAACAACTCCCAATGTTGCGATCCCTTGCACTTGAGAGGCTTTATAAGAAGCATTTTTATTCCTTTTTTAATCGTTTTTACTCACACATCACTTCCATTTGTAACTTTCAAGGAAACAAATTTAATTGATTTCAATATGAGATTTAAGATGAGAGAATCTTACTTTATTCGTGGTTGTAATTCATTATAAAAAATCGAACTCTTATAATGATAAGTCAATATCTTAAATATCGTACAAGAGAACCACTTCATTTCTATGGTGAATGAGAATATCAAATATGTAATATTTTTGCTTTTAACATATATGAATATAAATACTAAGTAAATGTTATCGCTCTTTTTTTGCGTGCTTGTTCTTTTAATTAAAAAACATTGATGTTCATCACAAAATGGATCAATATATGAATTTCCATTATTTGAGAAAAGATTTCATATATTTTTAAGGGATTGTACTCAGCAAGAGAAGATGCAACATTAAACGCTATAGAAATAAGGGGGTACTGATTTTATAAGCATAAAAATGGTTCTTATTCGATATAAGCGACATTTTATAGTTTCAAATAATTATATTCTTTAATAAGGAGGGAAAAGCGAGATAAATTTTTATAAAAAGCTGAATGAGTATGACTTAAAGTGCAGTGAGGAATGCATCTGTAGATGCAAATTCTACTTTTCTGGTTATCTAAGTGATTTGGGTACGGTGTGCTTTATAGTACTTAAAATAAAGAAGTTGCGAAGATAGAAGTTATATTCTTATTAAAAAAATAGCTCTGATAGTAGAAAATACAGAACAATTTAAGTCTAGTCTTCTATTTTTCGCAAAAGTTCTTTAATATCTAACCTTATAAGCAGCTTAAGGTTTGCCATATTAGTATAAAAATAACCTTTTCAGCGATTAGTTTTAATGGCTCATTATGCCCTATTTTGAAAAAAACACCTGAAAAAAAGAATAACTGTACTCAAATTTAGATGTTATAGAAATATTGTTAATCATAACCTCCTGTGTCACAATCTGTTCCAACAACTTTTTTGTTCGTAATATTTTTAAAAATATAATGTCCTGACCAAGGAAAACTTATATGAAGAGATTTTATATTTTTTAGGGTAAAGATTTTCTTTTCTTTATCATGGGTTATTTTCTTTTCATCATCAACAAAAATTCTCAATTTGTTTAAATCAGAAGGGGCAGAGTATGATAAAGTAAAGGATACTTTCTTTGGTTTAAAGATATTACAAGAGTATTCAACTCCTTGCTGGAATGTATAGGATGGTGTGATCACAACACTTTCATCCCGCGCAAAATTCCATTTTTTTTCACCAAAGCCAGCAAATGCAACACTAGAGTAGGCGAGAATATTTGCGGCTAATAATCCTCGCGTGAAGACTTTTTTCATTATCCTCTCCTTTTTTCTAAAGTGAGGTGAATCATAAATCAGTTTTTATAAAGATACAAGTTCAAACTTAACGCTAAAATCAGGGCTAAGTTGCATTTTCTAGTTTTAAACCATGTTTAGAATGATATTAATCTAAGAGATTCGAATGCCCTATTATGTATAATAATTTGAATTGTTTTGAGAGCTAATTTAGAAGTTCGTTATCTTTATTGGAATATTGTCAGAGGAAATGACTTTTCTCAAGAGGCTCTCTTTGAATATATCAAAGGGAAATAGATGGTACAAGCGTTTTTATTTTTGGTTACTGTGTTTTTTTACACTGGTTTTTATACGAGTTGAATTGCGGTTTATCATGATATAATTTGTGAGAAAATATTATGAAAATAATTTATATATTCTATTACGAGCTGTTTTTTCTTCTTCAGTGTTTATGAAGGGTGTTGAGTAGAAAAAAACGAGCCCTTTCAAGATGGGTTACATTATGAAATTTTTATGATGTTTTTTGATATCAATAAAAATGATGGCAGCTTAATTGCTTTTATATATACGATGTTCGATCGTTTTGTGCTGGATAAGTACCGATAATACGCAGTTCTGCAGAAAAGAAAGATAATTCTTCTAAGGCAAGTTTCATCATCGGGTCTTCAGGATGTCCTTCAATATCAACAAAGAATTGTGTTGCATTGAAATTTCCACCAATTTGATAGCTTTCTAATTTTGTCATATTGATACCATTCGTTGCAAATCCTCCCATAGCTTTATAGAGAGCAGCGGGGACATTGCGCACTCGAAAAAGAAGACTGGTGATGATTTTTTCGCCATTTTGAGGTTTGGGGACATGCCGTTTGGAGCGTGAAAGGATGACAAAACGGGTAATATTATGAGGGTTATCTTCAACATCTCTTTCAAGAATATCAAGTCCATAGAGTTCTGCTGCGATTAAAGGTGCTAAGGCAGCCTGTGAACGTTTAGCATTTTTTTTAATAAATTTTGCAGCTCCAGCGGTGTCAGCAGAAACAACAGGTTTCCAACCGTTGTTTCGTATGATTTTTCGGCATTGTGCAAGGGCATGCGTATGGCTGTGGACGGTTTTAATTTCGTCATGTGTAACGCCGGGCAAAACCATGAGTTGAAAATGGATAGGTAAAAAATATTCATCAATAATATAAAGAGATGACTGCGGTAAAAGATGATGAATGTCTGCAACGCGTCCCGCAAGGGTATTTTCAATAGGGATCATAGCAAGATCAGCTTTCCCGCTTTCCACTAAATTAAGGGCGTCTTCGAAAGTAGCAGAGGGAACAGAATCCATATTGGGGAACATATTGGAGCAAGCAATATGGGAATTAGCGCCGTATTCTCCTTGGAAAGAAATTTTATTAGTTTTTTTAAGTATTTTCATGCTAAAATCTCACAAACTCTATCGAGATCATGTTGTGTATCTACACCTAAGGGAATTGTATCGACTATTTCCACATCAATACGCATATTGTTTTCTAATGCACGTAATTGTTCAAGTTTTTCACGTTTCTCAAGTGGTGAGGGTTTGAATGATACAAATTTCTCAAGTGCTTCGCGCCTATAGGCGTATATTCCAATATGGTGATAAAGAGGACCCTCTCCATAAGGTGCTTTGGCGCGCGTAAAGTAAAGAGCACGAAGGCGATTTTGAGAAAGCGGTGTCCCAATGATCTTGACAACATTGGGATCTCTTGTTTCATTTTCTTCAATGATTTGAGCACCCAAGGTTGCAATATCAGTAAAGCTATTTTCTAAAGGGCGTAGTGCACGAATGATTTCACGAGGCATGATTGTTGGTAGGTCACCTTGTATATTTAAAATGGCGTTGTAGCGTTGTTCAGGATCAATGCGTACTAAAGCTTCATAAATACGATCAGATCCAGACTTATGATCACCTCGTGTTATGATATATTCATGCCCATAATCTGCAACAGCTTTAGCGATATCATTATGATCTGTTGCAACGATGGTTCGACCTAATGCGGCTTTTTTTGCTTGTTCTGCGACATGAACAATCATTGGCTTTCCGCCAATTTCAGCGAGAGCTTTTTGAGGTAGACGGGTTGAGCCCATACGGGCAGGAATAAGAATAATTGGTTCAAGAGCCATTGTAAGATTCCCAATGTCATCTGTGATGCATTTATGATGTTGTGTGTTATAAAGAAAAAGCTTAAACTAAAAATGGTAATAAAATCGTGAACATTTGAGTTTTTATGAATCGCTGGAAAGTTATCTATTTTATTTGTGCTTGTTTATGTGTGCTGGTTGCTATTGTGGGGATTTTCACACTCAGCAATATAGTTTACGATCATCCTACATCAGTCCAATATCATCATACAGTTGCCAAGAATGATATATTTCAAGAAAAACAAAAAGCACCTGATGTTTCCCTATCACTAAATAGCCGACTTCAACAAGGCAATTTTGAAAATGGCCGTAAAATTTTTCGCCAATGTGCCATATGCCATACTTCTGGACGCAATGAAGCAGGGCGTGTTGGTCCAGTTCTCTGGGAGATTGTTGACCGCCCTTTGGCATCAGCAGCAGGTTTTGCTTATTCACGGGCATTGCGTGCGCACTCTGATCAAAAATGGGATTTTGTAACGTTAGATCGTTATCTGCGTTCTCCGCGTGAAGCTTTTCCTGGGACCATTATGTCTTTTCGTGGAATTAAAAATGACCAAGATCGTGCCGATCTTTTGCTTTATTTACGCAGTTTATCCGATCATCCTGTTCCTTTACCAATGGATAATAATAAAGCGAACGAGCCAAATTAACTTATACCATAGATGTTAATTTTAGAAAGAAGTCTGATTTTTTTGTAATTTTAGTTTCACAGTTTTATAAAAAGAGCTCTTATTGATGTTTTGTTAGGGGGGAACGCCCCTCACGCAAAACAGAACACATTTAACATTGCATATTTACTCGCTTATTTTAAAGAGATCTTTTATAAAAATGCACTCTTTACGCTGTCATCTGTGGATTGGTTTTCAAGATTTGTGTGCTTCACTTTTTCTACATATACTTGTCTGTGAAATTATTGCTGAAGGATTATCAATTTATGAGCCGCAGCTTTCTGCTTCTGAATGCAATAATTATGTAATTAAAGCTCTCCATGAGGTTTATCTCAATCCTTCTATATACAAATCCCCATGTACTTTTACATCAATTCCCATGTATTTTTCTTATGAACTGAGACAATTGATTGTTCTTATACGTGCAATAATCCTAAGCTGCATTTTATGATGCTTGATGAATAGACGTTTTCTCTTAAGGTTAGAAGTGTGTGGACAGATCATTGACCTTTTATAGTACCGATCACTAAAATATGACTTAGATTATTTATAGGTTATGGTTTGAAGTGAGCACTTTCATGTGAAACAATTTTTATGTGTGACTAGTAAAATAGTTGAATAGAGTTCCGTTGATTGTATTTTTATCTACGTTGAAAATTTTTTTACACAAGAATACTGATGGGAGCTAAGTTTGCACGAGTCTCTGTCTATTTATAGACGATGACATGAAATTATGATGATAATCCATTATAGAGAATTATTTTTTCACAAAAGGTTTTCCATATTTGTGATAAATTTAATAGGTTTCATTGGTTACAATGTTTCGATGACTTACGATAAAATATTAGTATTTCAATACATATTGCGAGAGTGCTAAAAGTTAGTGGAAGAGAGAACATCATCAAGATTCTCCAAGCTTCTTAATAACTATGGCATTTTCTTTATAATTTGAGCGTTTATAAGTAATAATATTAAATTGTGCTAATAATCCATTATAGAGAAGAATCTTTCCTACTAATGGCTCTCCGATGTTTGTGATCATTTTAATAACTTCCATTGCTTGTAGGGTCCCAATAACACCGGGTAAAACACCGATAATTCCAGCTTCAGCGCATGTTGGGATAGTCCCGTGAGCTGGAGAGGTGGGGAATAAATCGCGATAGTGAGGATTATTGTCTTTATATGGCATAAGGACGGTTAATGAGCCATTAAAACGTTCTACAGCACCACTTATTAAAGGTTTTTTACATTGGGCAGCGTGATCAGCAAGAAGATAGCGTGTCGTAAAATTATCACTTCCATCAACAATGATGTGGTAAGCATTGAGCAGTTTATCCACATTACTGTTATCTAAGCGTAGGGTGTGTTTTTCAACTACAACATGGGGATTTATTGCTTTTATAGTAGTTTCAGCACTGTCTGTTTTGCTTTTGTTGATTGCATTTGTTTTATGAATAACTTGGCGTTGTAAATTGGAAAGTGAAACGATGTCGTTATCGACAATTCCAAGAGTTCCAACACCTGCGGCAGCCAAATAGGTTAAGACAGGAGCACCAAGACCACCAGCGCCTACAACAAGAACGCGTGCTTTTTTTAGCTTTTGTTGCCCTGCACCACCAATTTCAGGCAAAATGATGTGGCGTGCATAGCGTTCGATTTCTTTGTTGTTTAATTTTATATCTGTTTCTTGTGTCATAAATTTTCTCTTGTCATAGTTCTTTTATTGTTTACTAAGTTTATGATGCATAGACCAGTCTGCTTTTAGGATAGAGAGGATTTATTTATGAAAATTGCCATTCAGATGGATCATATTTCAACAGTTCGGATTCAAGGAGATACGACATTTGCACTCGCTTTAGCAGCCCAAGAACGTGGACACTCTCTCTTCCATTATACACCAGATCGTTTATCTCTATACGATGGTTGTGTGATTGCACGACTAGAGCCATTGATTGTACATGATAAAGAGGGAAGCCACTATCGATTAGAAAAGCCTGTTCGTACGGAATTAACAGATATGGATGTGGTTCTTTTACGCCAAGATCCACCTTTTAATCTCAATTATATCACAACAACTCATTTGTTAGAACGTATTCATCCTAAAACACTCGTTGTGAATGATCCGGCATGGGTACGCAACAGTCCAGAAAAAATTTTTGTTACTGAATTTTCTGATCTGATGCCAGAAACATTAATTACCAAAGATATTGAAGAAATAACAGCTTTTAGAGAGACATTTGGCGATATTATTGTTAAACCACTTTATGGAAATGGGGGCGCTGGTATTTTTTATTTAAAACAAGATGATCGCAATTTAGCATCATTGTTGGAAATATTTGCAGAAATTTATCACGAACCTTTTATTGTTCAGCGCTATTTAGAGGCAGTACGAAAAGGAGATAAAAGGATTATTTTGCTTGATGGTACACCTGTTGGAGCTATTAATCGAATTCCGACAGAAACAGATGTGCGCTCTAATATGCATGTTGGAGGTCGCGCGGAAAATGTGGAGTTAACAAAACGTGATTATGAAATTTGTGAACGCATTGGTCCAGCCTTAAAGGAACGCGGTCTTCTTTTTGTGGGGATTGATGTGATTGGAGATTATATAACAGAAATTAATGTGACGTCTCCTACGGGAATTCGTGAAATTAAACGCTTCTGCGGTACGGATGTTGCTCATTTGTTTTGGGATGTTATTGAGTTCAAGCGTTCAAATGAATTTATTTGACAGAGGACAAAAACATGGTTTTAAAAAAATGATCCATGTTGTTTTTTATATTTGTTATGTTGCAAATGTGAACTAGAATGACCGTATAATATAAATTAAGAGGTTTTGTTTTCAATTTTTAGGGAGTTTATAGATGAACAAAGTATTATCAATTGGAGTGGGATTGATTTTTGCGCTACTGCTGTCAGCAAATGGAGGCAATGCGCGCGATCAAATACAGATTACTGGTTCATCTACAGTTTTACCTTATCAAAAGATTGTTGCTGAAACATTTGGAGAAATTTATCCCCATTTTAAGGTTCCTGTTATCGAATCGGGAGGAACAGGAGCTGGTATTAAGGAATTCTGCCGTGGTATTGGGGAGAACACTGTTGATATTGTTAATGCTTCGCGAGCAATGAAACCGAGTGAATTACAGTCTTGTTTTGATGCTGGTGTAAAAGATGTTGAGGAAATACGTATTGGGTATGATGGCATTGTTTTTGCAACTGATATTAAGGGACCTGATTGGAAATTACAGCCAGTAGATGTTTATAAAGCCCTTGCTGCTCGAATTATTATAGACGGAAAGTTGCAACCGAATAATGTTTTGAAATGGAGTGCAGTTAATAGTGCTCTTCCTGATTGGACGATAGCAGCGTATATTCCTGGGGAGAAGCATGGGACACGTGAAGTTTTTGAGGAAAAATTACTTACTAAGGGGTGTAAAGAGAGTGGGGCAGTTGAGGTGATGAAGTCTTTAGGAATGGATGATAAGGAGATACACACTGCTTGTATTGCGGTACGTAAGGATGGAAAAGCGGTTGATATTGATGGTGATTATTCTGAAACATTTGCGCGTCTAACTTCTAATAAAACAGGGGTTGGTATTTTTGGTTTGTCTTTTTATCAAAATAATGCTGATAAACTAAAGGTTGCCGATATTAACGGTTTTGCGCCAACAGTTGAGACGATTTCTAGTGGACAATATCCGGTTTCTCGTCCGCTTTTTTTCTATATTAAGAAAGCACATTTAGGTATTATTTCAGGTTTGCGAGAGTATGTTGACTTTTTTCTTTCTGATCAAATGATTGGTCCAGAGGGTCCTTTGGCTGAATATGGTTTGATTGTTTCTCCTGAAAAGGAGCGTCAAGCACAGCGTTCTGATTTTTCTGCTGGTCGAGTAATGACATTGAAATAATTTGCAGGGAAAATTTGTTGGATTTCTGGGATAGGGAATTTGGATGCTATTTTTTTATAAAAACTGAAAGATAAAATGCGCATTTCCTTTATTATTTTGTTATTATTGACTTTTGGATTTTGTGGTTTTTGTATTTCTTATATGCGAGCACGCATTCTTGAATACAGACAACATAAAATGCATTCTCGTGCGTATTATTATGGCTGGTGGACATTTTTGATTACTGTTATTCCAGCTTTTATTTTTTTAATTGTTTGGGATGCTGGGAGTACAATTTATTTAGAATATAATGCCTCTCGAGAGCTTGAGGCGTATAGTGCGCATGTAACAGAGCCTGTAAATCACGATCTACTTTGGGAGACACTTCGAAGTCTCGTCAAAAAGATTCATCGCTTTGAGGGGAATCTTTCTAGCGCTTCCTATAAGGAAGTGCAGGCACAATTACTCGCGAAGGGATTGATTTTATCCGATGAAGCATCGGATGATGTGTTCAAAATAGCACAGTCGTGGGTATTTTCTTCTGAAAAGCTTAAGTTTATAGGTTATGTTTTTCTTTTTGCTATTGCGTCCTTTGGTTTTATCTGTGGAATGATGCAAATTGCGCCTCATCAACGTGCCCGTAATAAGGTTGAATCTTTTATTATTATTGGATTGATTTGTGCATCTATTGTTGCAGTCTTGACAACAATAGCCATTGCGCTTTCTATGCTTTTTCAGACAGTAAGCTTTTTTCAGTCTGTATCCTTTTCAAATTTCTTTTTAGGAACAGTTTGGGATCCGCGTTTTTCCGCGAGCGGTTCCAGCGATGAAGTAGGACAATTTGGTTTAATACCGCTTCTTGCTGGTACGCTTTATATTGCATTTGTTGCCATGCTTTTTGCTGTACCTATAGGACTATTTTCAGCTCTTTATATGGCGGAGTATGCTTCTGCGCGATTGCGAGCAATTGTGAAGCCATTGTTAGAAGTTCTTGCTGGCATTCCAACGATTGTTTATGGCTTTTTTGCTTTGAAGGTTGTGGGACCATTTTTACGAGATCTCTCTGCTTCTCTCTCAGACGGGGTTAGTTTTATTATGGCACAAAGTGTTTTGACTGCTGGAGTTGTGATGGGAATTATGTTGATACCTTTTGTTTCCTCTTTATCGGATGATGTTATTACGGCTGTTCCACGCATTTTACGTGAAGGTTCTTATGGTTTAGGCGCAACGCAATCTGAAACAATTAAAAAAGTTGTTATACCAGCAGCGCTTCCAGGGATTATGGGGGCCATTTTGTTGACGGCATCGCGTGCAATTGGAGAAACAATGATTGTGGTTTTGGCGGCAGGTGTTGCAGCAAACTTAACACTCAATCCTTTCGAAGCAATGACTACGATGACTGTTAAGATTGTTAATCAATTGACCGGTGATTTTGAGTTTAATTCTCCACAAACTCTGGTGGCTTTTGCCTTAGGGATGACGCTCTTTGTTATGACACTTTTGATGAATATTCTGGCTCTTTATATTGTGCGTAAATATCGGGAACAATATGAATGAATGAAGATTTTTTTCCTCGTCGCAATATTAGTCTCAAGCGTCGGTATTGGGCTGAACGTCGTTTTCGTGCCTATGGTTTGATTGCCATTTTTATTGGTTTGTTTTTTTTATTTGCGCTTTTATGGTCTATCATTAGTCAGGGTTATACAGCTTTTTTTCAAAGTGAAATGACATTGTCGATTTATTTGGATGAAAAGATCATTGATCCAAGTGGTCAACGTAAAACAAAACCACAAGTGCTCATGACGGCGAATTATCCACTTCTTGTACGCAATGCTTTAGCAAAGAAACTTAATATCAATCAAAATGATCGAGCCTCTCTTCGAGACGTTAACCGTATGTTTTCGAATGGTGTCCGTGTTCAACTGCGTGAAATGGTGACAAAAAATCCAAAACTGATTGGCACAATGCAAAAAGTTAAAGTTTTGGCATCTGCGGATATTGATTCTGCTTATAAGGGACAGATTGATTTGCGTGTAGCAGAAAAAAACCGTAAAGTTTCTAATCGACAAATAGAATGGATAAAGCGTTTAGCGCATGATGGTACGCTTTATAAAACATTTAATATTGGTTTTTTTACATTTGGCGCTTCAAGTCGTCCTGAGACTGCGGGATTAGGTGTTGCGATCATTGGTTCTCTTTATATGATAGGCATCGTTTTATTAGTTTCACTTCCAATAGGTATAGCAACGGCTCTTTATTTAGAAGAATATGCACGCAAAAATAAATTTACAGATTTTATAGAGGTTAATATCAATAATCTTGCAGCTGTTCCTTCAATTGTGTTTGGTCTTTTAGGACTCTCTTTTTTTGTTAATTTTTTAGGATTACCACGTTCAGCCTCTTTTGTTGGTGGTCTTGTTTTAGCGCTCATGACTCTTCCCACGATCATTATTGCAACACGTTCTGCTCTGCGTGCTGTTCCTCTCTCTATTCGTGCAGCAGCTTTGGGGTTGGGAGCATCAAAAACACAAATGATTTTTCATCATGTTGTTCCTTTAGCTGCGCCTGGCATTTTGACAGGCACAATTATTGGAGTCGCTCAGGCTTTGGGTGAAACAGCTCCTTTGCTTTTGATTGGAATGGTTGCTTTTGTTGTTAATATTCCTACGACCCCCATGGATCCAGCAACGGCTTTGCCTGTTCAAATTTTTATGTGGGCGGGTGAAGCAGAGCGTGCTTTTGTTGAAAAGACATCAGGTGCTATTATTGTATTGATGATTTTTCTTGCGATCATGAATATTTCTGCGGTTTTTTTACGTCGACGATTTGAACGCCGCCAGTAATTTTAATAAAACAACAGCTTTGATAAGATTTTTGTAAGGTGAATTTTTGTAATGAAGATTAAAATGCGCGGTCAGGATGTGAAGGTTTCTTACGGAGATAAAGAAGCACTCCACGGTATTACACTTGATATTCCTGAACATCAAGTAACTGCTTTGATTGGTCCATCAGGATGCGGAAAGTCAACTTTTTTGCGTTGTTTTAACCGTATGAATGATACAATTGAAGGCGCTAAAACAACTGGTCTTATTACCTTAGATGGGGAGAATATTTATGACACACGGATTGATGTTGTAGAATTGCGCGCTCGTGTTGGAATGGTTTTTCAAAAGCCCAGCCCTTTTCCAAAATCTATATTTGAGAATGTTGCGTATGGTCCACGCATTCATGGTTTAGTTAAAACACGCTCTGAATTGCATGATGTCGTTGAAAAGAGTTTGAGGCAGGCAGGTTTGTTTGAAGAAGTAAAAGACCGCCTTCATGATCTTGGAACAAGTTTATCAGGGGGACAACAACAGCGTTTGTGTATTGCACGTGCTATTGCGGTTAGTCCTGAAGTTATTTTGATGGATGAGCCATGTTCAGCTCTTGATCCCATTGCGACAGCACGGATTGAAGAGCTTATCGATGCGTTACGGCAAAATTATACAATTGTTATCGTAACGCATTCCATGCAACAGGCCGCACGTGTTTCTCAATATACGGCTATGTTTCATTTAGGGCATTTGGTAGAAGTTGGTGCGACTGAAATGATCTTTACCTCACCAAAAGAGCAACGGACGCAAGATTATATTACGGGGCGTTTTGGATAGGTGAATTGAGGAGTGTAAGATATGTCTATGAAACATACTGTCCGTTCTTATGATGCAGAACTAAAATATTTAAGAGTAAGGATTACAGAAATGGGGAGCCATGCAGAAAGGATGATTGAACGTTCTGTCGCATCGGTTGTGTGTAGTGATCTTCAACTTGCAACGACAGTGATTGCCGATGATGTGTTTTTAGATGAAGCAGAACGTGACATTGATGAAAAAGCGGTTGCTATTATTTGCAAACGCCAACCGATGGCTGTCGATTTGCGTGAAATTATTGGAGCCATTCGTATTTCTTCTGATCTTGAACGGATTGGGGATATGGCAAAAAACATTGCTAAAAGGACTGTTGCACTTTCAGAAATACGTCAATCTGCTTCTGTTTATCATGGGCTTGAAACAATTACAGCTTTAGCACTCAATCAATTAAAAGAAGTCTTAAATGCTTATACGAGTCGCCTATTAGAGCGTGTTGACGCGGTGCGTGAGCGTGATGAGAAGATTGATGCTTTGTATACTTCTCTTTTTCGTGAACTTTTGACGTATATGATGGAAGATATGCGCAATATTACGGTTTGTACGCACTTACTGTTTTGTTTAAAAAATATTGAACGAATTGGTGATCATGTTACTAATATTGCTGAAATGCTGCATTATATCATAACGGGTTACCATATGTCCTCTGATCGTCCTCGCGATGACCTTACTTATAAAGTTGGGGTAGGTGAGAAGAAAATAGATTAAAATTTCTCTTATATATATAAAATCAGTTTGTAGATATATGAGTATTCTCTTATAGTGCAGCTATAGAAAGAATAAGATAACCATCTATGGAAAAGCACAAAGAAGCAACAAAGAGTTTTTTCAGAGAAGCATGGCAGATTGTTAACTCTTGGTTTGACATATTTGTATATTGGATGATATCATCACTCGTATTGTGGCAGGAGGGGAGTTTTCTAGGGGATTTCCTTTCAGATCATTTTGTTAAAATTTTATATTAAAGGGGATATCTGTATTATTTTTTCGTATGTAGAAGAAGTGGATAGTGTTACTTTATTGTAATTGAAACGTGTGGGTTATTATAGCAGCCTATATTGAGCCATGAAGAATAACAATATCGATCCGCAAATTAATAGTTTTTTATTTTTTATTTTGCATAGATACTTTTTGATTACCTCTTGTATTAAAATTTTACTGAGTGGTAACAATTAGCTATGTACTTTATTGAGAGATACATTTAAAGCTCATTTCAAGACTTGAATATCTCAGAGATTATAGGAATGTGTTGCATAAGATGAAAAAAAATCGTTGGAATGTTTTTGTTACCTGTTGTGTAGCGCCGTTAGTTGTTGTGGGATGTGCTTCAAGTTATTTAGATGCTGGAAAAGTAGATAATAATAAGACAAAAACGGTTACATATCCATTGACAGAGCGTCAATGTCTTATGCGAGCGATGTATTTTGAATCAAATCGCACAAGCCGTGAAGGAATGATTGCCGTTGGAACGGTTGTTATGAATCGTGTTAATTCAACCGCCTATCCTAAGACGATTTGTGGTGTTGTTGGTCAATATAGGCAATTTGCTCCTGGTGTTTTAACGCGTCCTATGACGGAGAAAGCATCTGTTGCTCGTGTAAGAGAGGCGGCTGATGCCGTTTTACGGGGTGAACGAGATAAGAAAGTTAAACACGCTAAGTTTTTTCATACCGCTGGTTTGTCTTTTCCGTATAAAAACATGCATTATGTTCAGGTTGCAGGGGGAAATGCTTTTTATGAAAAACGATCACGTGATGGAGAACTTCAAGTTCCTACAAATAATCGCCCTTATGATGTTGCTTATGCTTTTGCTCAAGAACGTTCTGGTCATGCGCCAAGCTTTATAGATGAAGGCTTAGAGAGTAGGGGAGTAAAGGCAGAGAAAAGTACATCTCCTTTGACAGAAGTAGCACAGTCCAAGACGGCACATCCTGCTCCTTTTGCTATGGTACAGCTTGATAAAGTTCCTATTCCTGCCTATGCACCTCAACATCTAGCTAGGAAAGAGGAAAATAAAACGATTATGGCTTTACCTTCATCTGATCAGTTAAATGCAATTGTTGCAATGTTAGAAAAACGACACAGGAACTAGTAAGTTTTTCATGACCAAAGAAGGATGATATACCCATTGCGGTTTATGAATTAAGTGAATTTTAGCGATAATGATACGCATAAATATACGTAGAGAAAGCGAACTCAAAGGATCTGAAAAACAATTTATAATATGACGACATAAAGAACGCATTCTATTTAAAGAAGGGTATTGGTAATGTACTTTGATATTCATGAGACAATTTCGCCTGAAATGCTTAATCGTCTTGCAGAAATTACAGTGAAAGTGGGGTTGAATTTACAAGAGGGGCAGGATCTTGTTTTAACTGCTCCAGTTTCAGCGTTACCTTTTGTTCGGCGTATTGCATATCATGCTTATAAGGTTGGTGCTGGTGTCATTACACCAATTTTTAGTGATGATATGTTATCGCTTACACGGTTTGAAAATGCCCATACAACTAGTTTTGATTGTGCCCCTTCTTGGCTTTATGAGGGAATGGCAAAGGCTTTTGAAAATGGGGCAGCGCGTTTAGCGATTGTTGGTGATAATCCTTTGCTCCTTTCCAATCAGGATTTTGATAAGGTTTCACGTTTAAATAAAGCCACTTCAATAGCTTACCAGCCGGCACTCAAGCAAATATCAAATTTTGCTATGAATTGGTCGATTGTTGCTTATCCAACAGCAGGATGGGCTGAGGCAATGTTTCCTTCTTTACCACTTAATGAGGCGATTAAAAAATTAGCCGATGCAATTTTTTCTGCTTCACGTGTTACAGGAGAAGATCCGGTGCAGGCGTGGACTGTCCATAACGAGAATTTAAAGAAACGATCATCTTGGCTTAATGAGCAGCGTTTTTCTGCCTTACACTTTACAGGGCCAGGGACTGATTTAACTGTTGGTTTGGCAGATGATCATGAATGGCATGGTGGTGCATCCGTTGCTCAAAATGGTGTTATTTGCAATCCGAATATTCCGACAGAAGAAGTTTTCACGACTCCTCATGCTCATAAGGTTGAAGGTTTCGTTCGCTCAACAAAGCCCCTTTCCTATCAAGGAACTCTGGTTGATAATATTGAAGTACGTTTTGAAGCAGGGCGTATTGTTGAGGCTCGTGCATCAACAGGCCAAGAAGTTTTACAGCAGGTTTTGCAAAGTGATGAGGGTGCAAGCCGGTTGGGCGAAGTTGCCCTTGTGCCCCATTCTTCACCAATTTCTAAGAGTGGCCTCCTTTTTTATAATACCTTATTTGATGAAAATGCTGCATGTCATATTGCTTTAGGGCAGTGTTATTCCAAATGCTTTTTAGATGGGGCATCATTGACGTCAGAAGAGATTGCAGCACGTGGTGGGAATAAAAGTGTCATTCATATTGACTGGATGATTGGTTCTGGTGAAATTGACATAGATGGCATTACCCAAGATGGTGTAAGAGTTCCTGTATTTCGTAAGGGTGAATGGGCTTAATTTTGTTACCATAAAACACGGTCATTTGAGGTGGGGTGGGATGTAAGCCTCATTGATACGTTAAGTATTTTAGAGTGTGTGGTATATATTCAAGGCAGGGTTTGTCCATAAAGCCTTTAGTTAAATGACTCACATGAGTAGGAATCCAAGTAAAATCCACTCATCAAGAATTTGTTTAGTAGATGTAGAGGAAGTCTTCGTTCTTTGAGGGGTGGGAAGAAGTCAATTTATCAGAGATACGATTGGAAAGTGTATAATTATTAAAGAAGAGTAATGCCTGAGCTTCCTGAAGTAGAGACAGTTCGTCGTGGACTTGAGTCCGTTGTAACTGATGCAAAGATAGTATCTGTCAAACTTAATCGTAGAGATTTGCGCTTTCCTTTTCCTGAGGCTTTTTCTGAGCGCCTTATTGGCAGAACAATTATAGAACTTGGCCGGCGTGCGAAATATTTATTATTTCATCTTTCTCAGGATGAAACGATTTTAAGCCATTTAGGAATGTCTGGTTCATGGCGTATAGAGAATGATTTTTTAAGAAAAGCTTGTTTAGCGTCAAGTAAATTAGTTAAACATGATCATTTTGTCATGGAGATTCAGACAAAGAATGGTGACGTTTATCGTCTTATTTATAATGATGTGCGTCGCTTTGGGTTTATGCTTTTAGTCGATACGGATAAGCTTTATGAACATCCACTTTTAAATAAGCTAGGTCTTGAACCTATGAGTAATTCGTTTTCTGGTCGTTATTTACAAAAGGCTTTTGTTAATAAAAAAATGTCTCTCAAGGGTGTTTTACTTGATCAGTCTATTGTTGCAGGTCTTGGGAATATTTATGTTTGCGAAGCACTTTGGCGGAGTCGTTTGTCTCCACAACGTGGTGCATTTACATTGGCATCAAAAACGGCACGTGCACGTGAATTTGCAGATTCTTTAGCACAAAATATATGCAATGTGATTTCTGAAGCCATTTTGTCTGGTGGCTCTTCTTTACGTGATTATATGCATATAGATGGTTCGCTTGGTTATTTTCAGCATACTTTTTCAGTTTATGGACGAGAAGGCAAGCAATGTTTGGAATGTGGAGCGCCTATTATGCGCATTTTACAGGCTGGACGTTCAAGTTTTTACTGCTCACAATGTCAAAAATGAATAAGGTGTCTTGCAAAATCTTACAAGAGGCTTAAAGTCATCGCATCTATATATAATTACACAAGGCTTGAAAGGTTTTTTTATGCTGAATAAAGTACTAACACATCTTGATGGAAATATAGAGAAGAGCCTTGAACGCCTTTTTTCTCTTTTACGTTTTCAATCGATTTCTACAGACTCGGCTTACAAGGATGCATGTCGTAAAGCAGCTGATTGGTTAGTAGAGGATTTAAAAAGCATCGGTTTTGAGGCTTCACGCCGTGATACGCCGGGGCATCCAATGGTTGTTGGGCATCATCCAGGACCTTCAGATGATTGTTTGCATGTGTTGTTTTACGGACATTATGATGTTCAACCTGTTGATCCATTGAGTTTATGGGAGGATGATCCATTTACACCTTCTTTAAAAGAGAGAGATGGAGAGAAAGTTATTTGTGCTCGTGGAGCTTCAGATGACAAAGGTCAGTTGATGACTTTTATTGAAGCATGTCGTGCATTTAAGAAAGAAACAGGGCAGCTTCCTATTAAAGTTACTGTTTTATTTGAGGGAGAAGAAGAATGTGCTTCTCCTTCCCTTATTCCTTTTTTAAAAGCAAATACAGATGAACTTAAGGCAGATTATGCATTAGTTTGTGACACGTCAATGTGGGATGCGGATACACCATCTATTGCTCTTTCTCTTCGGGGAATTATGGCAGAAGAGATTATTATCACAGCAGCGAATCGTGATTTGCATTCTGGTTATTTTGGAGGAGTAGCAGCTAACCCCATTCGTATTTTAACGAAAATCTTAGCAGGACTTCACGATGAAAATAATAGGGCAACACTTCCTGGTTTTTATGATGGCGTAGAAGAAACACCTCCACAGATTTTACAATCATGGAATGCACTTAATTGTACTGCTGAAAATTTTCTTGGTCCTATAGGACTTTCCGTTCCAGCTGGTGAAAAAGGGCGGAGCATTTTAGAGCTTGTATGGGCACGTCCTACCATGGAAATTAATGGTATTAGTGGCGGCTATGAAGGGGAAGGGATGAAAACAGTTATTGCTTCTCAAGCGAGTGCAAAAGTATCGTGTCGTTTGGTGCATAAGCAAGATCCAGAGAAAATACGCCAAGCGTTGCGTGATTATGTACGTAGCTCAATTCCTGCTGATTGTAAGGTTGAATTTAAGAATCACGGTTCTTCTCCGGCACTTCAGATTTCTGATGATTCATCTTTTATCAAGGAGGCGAAGGATGCCTTATCACAAGAGTGGGAAGTGCCTGCTGTCTTGACAGCCATGGGGGGCTCGATCCCAATTGTAGCAGATTTTCGGTCAATTCTTGGTATGGAAACTCTTTTGGTTGGTTTTGGACTGGCTGATGACCGTATTCATTCTCCTAATGAAAAGTATAATTTAAAATCGTTTCATAAGGGGCAGCGGTCTTGGGCGCGTATTCTTGCTGCTTTAGCAAGTAGGAGGGTAAATGGCTGAGATTCGCGTTCATCAAGGTGATTTACCAAACTTAGATAATTATCAAACTGATGCTGTTGCGATTGATACTGAAACTTTAGGATTACAACCCCATCGTGATCGTTTATGCGTTGTTCAGCTTTCTTCTGGAGATGGTACTGCTGATATTATACAGATTGCTAAAGGACAAAAGAATGCACCTAATTTGGTCAAGCTTCTTGAAGATAAAGCAGTCGTAAAAATATTCCATTTTGGGCGTTTTGATCTTGCTATTTTAGCACATACATTTGGTGTTATGCCAGAGGCTGTTTTTTGTACAAAGATTGCTTCGAAACTCACGCGCACTTATACGGATCGTCATGGCTTGAAAGAAATTTGTAATGAATTGCTGAATGTGAATATTTCTAAACAGCAACAATCTTCGGATTGGGCGGCAGAAACGTTATCACAGGCACAAATTGAATATGCTGCGTCGGATGTGTTATATTTGCATCGTTTAAAGGTTATATTTGAAGAACGTTTAAGACGTGAAGAGCGAGAAAATGTTGCCAAGGCATGCTTTCAATTTTTGCCTATGAGAGCTAGGCTTGATCTTTTAGGATGGGCGGAAGTTGATATTTTTGCGCATAGCTAACTTTAAAATTGGCTTTTAAATGGAGTTAATTATTGATGTGAGAGGACAAAATGCTTGTACATTATGGGCATTTTATCCTCTCATCTTTACCATCATTTTTAATTCTGCTTTACGACTTTCAAAAGTATTTAAAGCGATGTCTGTTAAATAATAGAGATTACGCATTGCCTCATGCTTTTTTAATGGATTTACGTTCTTCATGTAAAACAGAACGCCCTAAACGGAATATATTTGTGTTGCTAATTCATGTACTTTTTGTAAAGAAACCGACACCCAAGTTCATTTTACGGCGGTGCTCATAAAAGATATAACGATAAAGCCTCCAATACCAATATAAAATCTATTGAACACTACCATCTTACGCTTATAGAGTTAACAAGCCGCTACTATCACACATTTTGCCAACACCCAATTTTGCGACAACCCTTGGCACTGGAGACGTTTCATAAAAGGCATTTTTAGTCCTTTATTGTACAGTTTCACTCCACATAGGCTTCCCCACTTGTAATGTACAAACAAATGGTTTTGGTTGATTAAACATGAGGAAGATTTGGAATGAAAGGGTTTTATGGTATTCGGAGTTCTAATTTAATATGGATAACGCTATATTATCATTATAAATCAATATATTATATGATTAATATATAAAGATAACCACGATTATACTGAACAATGCAAAGAACGACACCTAGAAAGTGACCTAGAAACAAGTTAGCAAGGAATATGCTTTTACCAAGTTAAAATGTTAACTTTTTCGTTTAAATGACTTTATAAGATAAAACTCCTTTTTTCAAGAGTCTTATCCATATATCAACCTCATTTATGACATGTAAGCGAATAATTTTGCTTAATGTATAATGAGCGAATTTAAAATAAGATAATCTTATGATACTGAGAGCGCTCATTCAATAGGGGGGATTTATAAATCAATATGTTGATATGACATTTGTGTAGTTTATTCTCCCCAGACGATATTTTGTGCTTTTATGCATTGCCAAACAAGTGATTTCTATGTTTGTAAAGTGGGGCAATTTGCATTTATTTTAAAATTAAAATGCTTCAAAGCCTTGTTTTTTGAGGATTCTCACTTTTTATCTATAAACATGCTATTTTTTCTGGAAATTTGCAATGAAGACACTAGATAAAATCCATTATGGATATTTATACGAGGTTAAATTTATGAACATAAAATATTTTATTACGGCTTTTGCTACGTTTGCTTCAATCTCTGTAGCTCAGGGTGCTTCTTTCTTGTCTTCTCAAAAGTTAATAGAGGGTATACCTTCTCTTGTTCCTCCTAGAGATCTTTTTTCTAGTGAACAGTTGAGCAAGATCTTCTCTGAAGTTGTTCAAATGGAACTTTCTTGCACGCATAACAACCAATGCATAACAGCAGCTGAGTTAGTACCTGTATCATATTCTGGTAAAAAAAGATTTCAAAAGCCTAAAAAAGGATTAAGGAAAGGAAGACGACCAGATTTATTTAGACGAAGTCCAATGAGTTATTAAAAAGTAAGAAAACAACATCAAGAGGTCTAACGTATGATCGGGAATTGAAGAGAGGAGATATTTTTTATCATTTGAAAAGTGGAGGAGCAGTTGTTCGCAAAGGGTATTATAATTGTGTACGGAGGGGGTGAAGAGTACTATTTGGAAAAGATATGGGGAGGTGGATTTCGGTGCAAGAATACTCTGTATAATGGCAATCGCTCGTTACAAAATTCATGGGTTTGGATAAATATAACCTCCCGATTTTGGGTTACGCTGTTATACTGTAAATACTGTCATTTTAAGCGTGACTATACAGCGCATATAAAACTCCTTGATAAGTGTTTTTAGAGTAGGGCTTGTCCAGAGAGCCTTTAGTTAAGTGAATCACATAAGTAAGGAGTTAAGAAAAATCCTCTTGACAAGAAACTAAGCTGTTTGCAGAGAGGATCTGAGAGGATACTTCATCAAAATCGAGTGAAGCAACAAAAATGTTAAACTTTTGATCTTTGATGGTATGCTTCGACTACAGTTTATAAAATATTCATTTGTCTATGATTCAAAATATCAGATATTTTTTCTGCCAAATTCATGATTTTTAAAGCAAGGTGTGGTGTGAAAACTTTAAGAAAGATTTCTCGTTTTTTCAGCTTTAAGGAGATTTCTATATAAGTTTTAATGTTTATCATACCGGTTGTCTGTCTTTAGGCATTTTTTTCAATTTAGTCTTGTAAAGGAGTATGAAATGATATCCTACAAATAAGGCTGAAGCTCTGAAAAGATTTACTATAAGGTTGAGAGAAGAAAAAAATGGTAAGTATGTCAAAAAGGCATAAATGCCTAAATTAAAAACAAAGAGCAAGTGTAATGAAATTGCATGTAATCTTGTTGCAGTCCATGGGGTAGTGGAGATCTTATTTTATGCGGTATAAGCATTCTTTACAATGAAGAAAAAACAATCAAAGAGCTATTCACACACTTGCTCGTTTGTGAGGTGCAGGGGGATGGTTTTGGTTTCTTTAATATAAAAAGGCTTAAGATAAGAACATCTTCAATATTGCAGACGAATTAATATAAAAAATATTTTTTCATTATAAATCAATATATTGTATTTTCATTCCAATAGCACACGCTTTACACGGAGGGTATTGTGACGCAGTTTTTTTACAAAATTTATAAAGGAGAGCAAATGTGAGAAAAAGAGATCATTTGTGCATGGGCATAGTTTTATTCTCATTTATTACAGATCAAGCAATTAAGGGTACTTTGATTGGCTTTTTGTTTTTTTTATAAGTGTATCATTTTTGCTACAGATATCTGAAGATGGGGCTCTATATGAAATGGTGTGTTCAAATAAATATTCAGCTATGGAGAGAAAATATGAATATGAAATGGTTAATAACAGCTTCTGCTTTCGCTTTTGTTTCAGCTTCAGCAGCACAAGCAGCAGATGTTATTGTTCCCCCAAGTCCAACACCTGTTGCTCCCGTTATTGTTGCTCCAACTTTTTCTTGGACAGGTTTTTATGTTGGGGGCCAGATTGGTGGTTTTTCGGGTAAAACGAAAATGGATATTCTCAGTAATGGAAAAAAGATTCCAGTACCTGATGACCTTTTGCCTAAACTATCTGGTTTCATGGGTGGTCTTTATGCAGGTTCCAACGTTGATCTTGGTAATGGCCTTATTCTAGGTGTTGATACAGATATCATGTGGTCTAATAAAGATGATACGAAGACAGGAAACACATATGTTATTGCTCCAAATCACATAAATTATATTAAGAAGATATTAACAGAATCTGGAATTAATATTGGTAAAGATGCGCTTGAACCTGGTGCTAAACGAACCCACAGTTTCACTTTTAAAGAAAAGTGGGCTGGTGCGACACGTGTACGTATTGGTTTTGCAGCTGAACGCATTATGCCTTATGTTGCTGGTGGTATCGCTTATACCCAGCTTCAAGATACTGCATTGATTTCAATAACAGGCAAAGATTCAGACAAAGTAATAGCTTCTGGTACCTTGTCTGATGAAACAAAGACCCTTGTTGGTTACACTCTGGGTGCTGGTGTTGATTTAGCAATGACCAATAACGTTATTGTCCGTGCGGAATATCGTTACTCTGATTTTGGGAAAAAGAAATTCTCAAATGATAAATATGAGACATCTTACAAAACCAATGATTTCCGAGTTGGTGTTGCTTACAAATTTTAACAGATGATAAGTTAAATAACAGAGGCGCCGTCTTTAACAGCGCCTCTGTTATTTTCTGTTGCTATATTATCACACAATACATAATTTATTGTGGATATGAAAAGATATTATTCAGGTTTTCTTAAAAAAATCATAGACAATAAACAAGAATTATATTTAAAAATCAATAAGTTATATATATATATATCTTTAGGTTTCTCGTACAAAATCAAGCTATGAAGCGATTTTGTCTGGGATGTGCCCTCCATTTTCTGTGACTGTATCATTTTTACTACAGCTTTTCTTTCTGTAATCTTGTAGCACTGTGCTCATAAATAAATTAGGAGCAAAGTTTATGAATATAAAATCTTTAGTAACAACTTCTGTTATCGCTATAGCAGCAGCTTCTGCAGCACAAGCTGCTGATGTTATCATCCCTCGTGAAACAGCCCCAGCAGTTATCTCAGCCCCTTCATTTTCTTGGACAGGCTTTTATATCGGTGGTCAAGTTGGTAACTTTTCAGGTAAAGTTGATGTAGTTGATTCAGAAACAAAAAAGAAAATTACAGATAAAGACTGGACACCTAAGCCTTCCGGTTTCATGGGTGGTATTTATGTAGGTTCCAACGTAGATCTTGGTAATGGCCTCATTCTAGGTGTTGAAACCGATGCAGTCTGGGCTGACCGCGAAGATTCAAAAGCGCATTCAGCAGTCATTGGGGAAGCAGGCCTTGACAGTTTCAAAGATGAGCTTACAGAAGCTAAAGCTACACCTGCTACAGGAAAAACTATTGCTGGTATCGTGGCGACTGACAAACGTGTAGAGGGCACCTCTATAAAAGAAAAATGGTCTGGTGCAACACGCGTTCGTGTTGGTTTTGCAGCCGTTGATCGCATTATGCCTTATGTTGCTGGTGGTATTGCTTATACGCAGCTGCAAGTGGTTGATTTTCTTAAGGCAGCGACAGCTGAAGGTGCCGAAATCGCTTCTGCTAAAGTGTTTGATGAAACGAAAACAATGGTTGGCTTCACTGTAGGTGGTGGTATTGACTTTGCAATGACAGACAATGTTCTATTGCGTGCAGAATATCGTTACTCAGACTTTGGTAAAAAAGCATTTGTAAAGGACGGGGATAAATTCGCTTACAAAACCAATGATTTCCGTGTAGGTGTTGCTTACAAATTCTAATTTCGTAAACAACGAAATAAACTTCCAAGAGGCTCTGTCAAAGACAGGGCCTCTATTCTTTTCTGTTGTTATATTATCACATACCCTATATTTATTAGGGGAGTAAAAGATATTATTTAGATTTTCTTAAAAAGATTTTTATAAATGACAGATAACAATTATGCCATAAAATCAATAATTTACACATACTTGTAACTTACAATTTCTTATGAAAATTCTTATGAAACGTGAAGTTATGAAATGACTTTATCTTGCGTCAGCTTTCGTTTCCTATGATTGTATCATTTTACTACAGCGTTTTTTTTGTAGTCGTATAATACTGTGCTCGTAAATAAATGAGGAGCAAAGTTTACGAATATAAAATCTTTAGTAACAACTTTTGTTATCGCTATGACTACAGCTTCTGCGGCACAAGCTGCTGATATTGTCATTCCTCGTAAAACAGCTCCAACAGTTATCACAGCTCTTTCGTGTTCTTAGACAGGTTTTTATCTTGGTAGTTAAGTTGGCAACTTTTCAAGTCAAAGTTTATGTATTTGATTTTGAGACAAAAGAAAAAACTTTAGATAAAGATGCACTACCTATGCCTTCCGGTTTCATCGGTGGTATTTATTTAGGTTCCAACGTAGATCTTGGAAATGTTCTCATTCTAGGTGTTGAAACCGATGCAGTCTGGGCAGACCGAGGAGAGACGAAGACGGTCTCAAAGATTCTTGTGATTGATGATTTTAATGATAAATTTAAAGATGCTGGTGTCACATTGGATGAAAATGAAAAGTTTCAAAAGGGTGACACAGCAGTGTATCGCATTGGTTTCAAAGAAAATGGTCTGGTGCAACACGGGTTCGTGTTGGTTTTTCTGTCGCTGACAGCATTATGCCTTATGTGGCTGGTGGTATTGCTTATGCGCAAATACAAGGTGTTGGTAAAGTTTCAGGAACAAAAAAGTTGGGAAAATGGGTAAGCCAAGTAAAGAGTTTCTGCTACAGTATTTGATAAAACAAAAACGATGGAGGGTTTTATCCTTGGTGGTGGTATAGATTTCGCGATGACAGATCATATTCTGCTTCGTGCGGAATACCGTTACTTAGACTTTGCTAAGAAGGAATTTAAAAAGGATTATCTTAAACTAGTCTACAAAAGCAATGACTTTCGTATAAGTATCGCTTACAAGTTCTAATTTCATCAAAAGTGCAATTATGAATAAAAAGTATTAATAAAAAATTAAATTTCCAAAAGATATTGACTTTTAAAAAACCGCTGTTTTCTGGGGTTTTATTTGTATGATTGTGATATTTTTACTACAGCTTTTCTATCTGTAATCTTGTAAGGTCGTTTGATAGTTAATTTAGGAGCAAAATTATGAATACAAAATCTTTAATAGCAACTTCTATTGCCGCTTTAATTTCAGCTTCTGCAGCACAAGCTGCTGATGTTATCATCCCTCGTGAAACAGCCCCAGCAGTTATCGCAGCAGCCCCTTCGTTTTCTTGGACAGGTTTTTATCTTGGTGGTCAAGTTGGTAACTTTTCGAGTAAAACTAAAGTAACTATTCCAGGAGAAGATGAAGAACTTTTCAAAAAAGATAATACACCTAGTCCTTCTGGTTTCATGGGTGGGATTTATGCCGGATCTAACGTAGACCTTGGAAATGGTCTCATTCTCGGTGTTGAAACCGATGCAGTTTGGGCAGACCGTGAAGAATCAAAAACAGCCCGTGAATTGACTCTTACTGAAAAAAATGCAGCAGATTTTAATAATGCCCTTGAAAAAGCTAAGGTTGAATTAAAAGATCAGCAACGGTTTGAAATAGGTGATAAGGTAACGGAAAAGCACAGCTACAAAGAAAAATGGTCTGGTGCTACACGCGTTCGTATCGGTTTTGCTGCTGTTGACCGTATTATGCCTTATGTTGCTGGTGGTATTGCCTATGCGCAGGTACAGGGCATTCAATCAGTTACAGGAAAAGGAGAGAGAGCTAAGGTTGAGCAGAATGCTGATGTGGTGGAAAACCCACCAGTTAAGCAAAATGTAGATTTGACTGGTGGTACTTGGGCTGATGACACGAAGACAATGGTTGGTTTCACTATTGGTGGCGGTGTTGACTTTGCAATGACAGACAACGTTCTTTTACGTGCAGAATACCGTTACTCCGATTTTGGTAAAAAGAAATTCGCAAACGATACACGTGAATTCAACTACAAAACCAATGACTTCCGTGTAGGTGTCGCTTACAAATTCTAATTTCGAAAAAATGAAATTATCAGCACAAAAAATACTAAGGCCTCGTTTAACGGGGCCTTTATTTTATTAGCTCTCTATTTTATCTCTCTTAATCCCTTAATTTTTATTGGTATCATTTTGTATTATAAGGCTTAAAAAAAGTTTTATATTATAAAAGGCGAATTAGTAGTATGCATCGATTTTATAACTACTTATTACATAAAATCTTATATTACGGCTATCATTTTACGCTTAAGTGAAAAGTATTTAATTAATCTCAGAAATAGGACAAGATCATAATCAGTGATGAACTTTAGTTTACTTTTATATGCCAGATTAGAGCGAGCGTATTGCGTATATCTGTTGGAGTAAGTTCTGAAACGGGAATACAGCCTCATTGGAGAAGAATATAAAGTTACAAAAAGAAAAACTAGTTTCCAACTTTATCATCTTCTTTTAATTTAGCTTTACGGTTTTCAAAAGCATTTAGAGTAATGTCTTTTAAATAATGAAAATGAAGATGATGCATTGTCTTACATTTTTGTTTATTGCATTTTTTAATGGGACATACTCCTCATGCAAAACAGAACGCCCTAAACGGAATACACTTGTTGTTGTGTATTCACACATTTGTTTAAAAAAATATTTTTCAAAGTACATCAAGCCCACTTCTCTCTGGACAAGATTTGAATATTCTAGGCTCTGATGTTCAAGCAACGGATAATCTTTCCTTACAAGCTGAGAGGAATGTTTCGATTGATGCTACACGCAACAGCATGGACAATCAGAATGGGAGTGAAACATCTCATGTTGCTTTACACAATGGCTCTCATTTAAGTTCTGGAAAAGAGACCACTGTTCTCTCTGGAAAAGATATCCATATTGCTGCTTCCGATATAGATGCCAAGGGCAATGTTGCTCTTGGCGCCCAAGGGGAGGTAACAATAGGGGTAAGAAACGATGAGATGGAATATCATCTTCGCACCAAAAACACGAAAGTGGATATGCAAGCCTCTCATGCGGTTGGCTCTTCGATAAAATCGGGAGGTGATACCACTGTCATTGCAGGGCAGGATGGCAAACCGCATGATCTTAGCATCACAGGCAGTTCCATTGCGGCTGATGGCAAGGTAGGGCTGAAAGCCAGCAACGATGTCCTGATCAATAATGCAGAGGATAGCTTACATTATGAGATGTCGTATCACAAAGAGGGTGGGGTGTTTAGTAGCAGCAAATCTGAGCATAACAAGATGGATGTGCGCCAAGTTGTGGGGTCGAGCATAACAGGGGGTGAAGGCATTGCCATTGATTCCGGAAACAACACGGAAGTTGTCGCCTCGACGCTCATAGCCGGTAAGGCAGAGGAAACGTCAGGAGAGAAAGCACTAGGAGATCAGAAAAAAGCGGATATTACTATTCACTCTGGGGGAAAGATTACTATCAAAGGCGCCCAAGAACACTTGGATCAGCAAGCACAATCGTCATCAAGTGGCTTTTTGCATAAGGAATCGTCCGATACATCTCAATCGCATACCACAACGGTCTCCTCTATCCTTGGGGCGACGGGAAACATCGTGTTAGACGCACAAGGAGAAGCCAAGATTTCTGCTTCTCATCTTCTTTCCGGTCAAGATATCAATGTGAGCGGAGAAAGTGTGACGATTGATGGCATGACAGATCATCATAAAAGCCATTCAGAGGAGCATGAAACAGGTTTTGGTGTGGGATCAGGCAAGGGCTTTGTGTCGATATACGGGAGTGAGGGAAAGACAGAAAATGAAGAGAGTTTTGAGCATCAAGGTTCATCTCTCAATGCGGATGGTAATATCACCATCACTGCCAAGAAAAAAGATGTGAAAATTGTTGGCTCTGATCTTGCAGGGGAAAATGTTAATCTTACCGCAGCTCGTGATGTCAATGTGCTTGTTGGTCATAATAGCCATTCCTCAAGCTCAAAGGAAGAACGTACAGGCTTTGGCATTCAGTTTGAAAAGAGCAACAGCGGTGTTTCTGTAGGTGTTGGAATTGCAAGCGCCAAAGATACGGGCGATCAATGGGAAAGCACTTCCACACAATCACACATCACGGCACGCCAAGATGTGCAGATTACTGCTGACAATGATGTAAATATGCAAGCAGCCATTGTTTCGGCGGATCGTGATGTCAACATTGATGCCGGCAATAATATCACCCTATCAGAAAGCTATGATACCTCTAACGCAAAAGAAAAGCATGAAAAGTCTTTTGCTGGTGTGACAACTTCCGTTGATATCGGTGTCCTTGGCACGGTACAAGGACTAAAAGATTCAGCGGACCGTATGAACAATAAGGATGGCAATAACACCGTTATTAATGGCATACTGACCGGCATGAAAATCAATCACCTCTTTAACAAAGGCAAGAATTTTGTTGATTGGCTGACTGGCAACACAGGAGAAAAGGGGAACATAACCAAAGGACTGAGTAACCCATTAGGAGGATTGGGGGGCTCCACCAAGGATGCTCTTGCCAATATGGCTGGCGCATCTGGCAGTGTAACCGTGGGCTTTAAAACTGAGAAAACAGAAGCCTCTTCTCAAGTCTCCACAGCGGTAACAAATAGTATAGAAGGCGGACGCGCTGTTAACATGCAAGCCCACAAAGGCAGCATTCATGGTGTTGGCGCTGATATTATCGCTGGTACCAATCCAATCTATGTGCTGGAAAATGATGCACAGAGCGGAAAGATCACCATGGAAGCAGGTAAAGATATCATCTTTGAAAGTGCGCAAAACACGCAAAGCACACAAAACAGCAGTGAAAGTGCTTCAATGAGTGTTGGCACCGGTTATGGCACGGGTGGCGCAGGGGCAACGGGCAGTGCTTCTTTTAGTCAAGGGGAAGGTTCCAGTGAGGAAGTTCAACACAAAAACAGCCATATTATAGGCACCGGCACTGTTCATACCACGAGTGGGGCAAACACCACATTGGCAGGCGCCGTGGTTTCTGGAGAGCGTGTAGAAATGGAAGTAGGGGGTGATTTTGCCATTACCAGCCGCAGTGATACGGGACAAACTTCCAGCAAGCAAAACTCTGTTTCTGTTGGGTTTGGTGCTGGACAAACGGGTGGTGGGGGGTCCATGAGCGCCTCTTTCCAAAAGGATAAATCCTCCAGCGATTATCATAGTGTTGTGGAGCAATCAGGCATCAAAGCGGGTGATGGCGGCTTTAATATCATAGTTAAAGACAAAACAACGCTGACCGGAGGCATCATTGCCAGCACCGCGCCGGCAGATAAAAACAGCCTGACCACAGGAAGCATTAGCACCAGTGATATCAGCAACAGTGCCCATGCTAAAGCCAGCAGCCATGGGTTTAGCATTTCTGGGAACGACACGATAAAAAACATTGCCAAGAATGTTTTAAATCACGGCAAAGCCAAGGATGCAGCAGAAGGAGAAACCAAATCTGCTATCAGTGATGGGACTATCATCCTTACTGATATAACTGGACAGAGGGCGATGGGGCAAGATGCTGGACAAATCATTGGTGCACTCAACCGCAACACCGCTACAGCCCACCAGGCAGTAGGACAGCTAGATGTCGCACCGCTTGAGGGAGCAGTGCATGATCGCGTAGATATGATCAATGATTTATCGGATGAAGGATTGGGATACCTTGATAAAATACGCGAAGTCGCAAATGTTAAAGAGCATCCAGTAGGTGAGATTTTGCATGATGAAAATGGCAATGTCCTCTATTTAACCGATGAAAATGGAAAACCTATAAAAGGCAATGATGGAAAAAATATTACTCTGTATCGCTATTTAAAACCAGGAGAAGAAAATCATTTACAAAAAGGCTCTGATGGCAACAGGCGTATGTTCTATAATGGTATTTCTAATTCATCTGATGAAGCAGCCCGTAATGCCGTCAAAATGGCTGATAATGCGCATGAACCCCTTTATTTTACCTACCACCCCCAAGCTAAAGATAAGCTAGTAGAGTTCGGGGTAGCAATTTATGAGTATTTTGGGGGATGGAGTAATTCGACCAAGAAATTCCAAGATTTTGCCTCTCGTTATGGTAATGATGGGGCGATTGTTAGTGCGCATAGTCGTGGTAGCTTAACAGTAGGCAATGGACTACGTGACTTTGAAAAGCGCGGCATCCACGGTATAGCAGAAAAAACAGATATTTATCTTTATGGACCAGCGGATCATGCTCAATCGATAGCGAATGCATTATATGTCGTAAGCGATGGCAAAAATGATCATGTTTACTTACAAAGCCATGCATCTGACCCCATTAGTACGTTGTTTGGTTACAATGCACCTACTTTTTATAAAGTACCTTTAAATCTAGATGTTTCACTTTTGGAGAAAGGTATAAAAAATCCTTTATATATGACGCTGTTTGTAGGAAAAAGTTTATTGACTACAGCAACCTCTCCATTGATAGAGGGAGGGAGGGCGTTAGGCGGTTATGATCCTAGTCCCCATAATTGTTATGGTGATGCAAGTAAAGCGTGTATAACTAATTATGGAACATCTCCTACTAAACAAATTCATTCAATTTATTCGACTTTAGATCATTTATGGAAGAAAAAATGAGACAAATTTTAAAATTATTGAGTGGTATAGTCCTATTAAGTGTGACTGGATGTGACATATCAAAAATTGACAGCAGTCCTCCAGAGTACGTGAGTATGTGGGAGAAGGCAGGTGCAGATTCTACTGAGGTAGGAAAAGCCCTCTTAGAATGTGGAATACCGAGCCTTATTGATGCTGATTCAGAAAATAGAAAGCTTAGTGTTAATGAGGATGCAACAATTTATGCTTGCATGGTTCAATCAGGATTCCATTATAAAGGGAGAGGAAACTGGTGTTATACATTTAGAGAAGAAAACCTTCCCATTTGTCAGCTTGGTGCTGTCATCCCACAGAGAAGTGTTGAGAAGCGCTTAAATAGCCCATTTTGTAAAAGGTATAAAAATGCGGATGAATGCCAACCTTAAGTTTTGCTGTTTGTGATGGTCAACAATCCCTCATCCTTGCCTTCGCTTGAAATGACGGGATTGTTTTCTCAACCAATCATCTCAATATTGGTCACCGTTGTTTTAAGCAGCGATGACAGAAAATATCAACAAGCTTCCGAGCTTTTTTATTGTAAATAAATCCATTGAAAGAGGGGAAGAATGAAGAAAATCTTAAAACTGTTGAGTTGTATAGCTCTGTTAAGTATCACTGGATGTGTTAACTCAATTCCCTCACTTTCTCCAGCATTATGGAGAAATAAAATACTTTTAGAATGTGGAGTACCGGACCTTAATAAGGTTGTGGCGCTAGATTTGAATCAATTTGCCAGTATTGAAATGTGTATGGCGCAATCAGGTTTTCGCCCTAGCTTTACAATACAAGATTGGTGTGAAAACCATAAATCGGACAACCTTCCCATATGTCGTCCTGGTGCTGTCATGCCTTAGCGAAGTGTTGAGAGACGCTTAAATAGCCCTTATTGTAAAAAGCATTCAGAACAACTTGAATGCAAACCTTAAGTCTTGCTTCAGCAGAGAAAGCCTTGAATTTACACCAAATAAAGCTCCAGGTTGATGAGTTTGAGAAAGCCTTGTCCGTCCTTACGTGATAAGGTTTTTTTTATGCCGCGTCGTTATAACGTTGCTGTTTTGCTTGCTCGATGACATTGATAAGATCTGATTGTAACCAACGCGATAAAAAACCAAATTTTAAGGGTTTTGGTAAAGATCCATTGGTTACATGACGGCGGAATGTTGAGACACTCATATGAAGCAATTTTGCACTTTCACGGTCAGTTAAAAGAATATCATTTTCTGTCATTCTAAAATCCTTTCATAATAAAAAATAGAACCAAATCATGCCTATTTATTAAGCACATTTTGGTTTATTTTTGAAGGTATTTTATTTATAGAAAACAATATTTTATCATATAAATTCTGATGTGATAATTTATGAGTCTTATTGAGAGAGAATGAGAGAGAAGAGAGCTAAAGTTATCCACAGATAATGGGGTTATTCAC
>NZ_JBHIMS010000112.1:0-6869 GCF_042194285.1 Bartonella sp. MM97QHHN
GAAACTCGTAAAGCTGAATTAAAAGGTGATGGTAAAAATGGTAAATGGTTTACACCTTTACGCCTTCATATTCTCCCTAAATTAGGCTGTTTACCCGTTTCAGAGATTACGCAAACAGAGATACGCAATACCCTTGCTCCCATTTGGCATACAAAGGCTGTAATTGCTCGAACAGCATTGATACGTCTTAATCTTTGTCTCAAACATGCGGCTGCATTAGGTGTAGATGTTGATTTACAAGCTGTAGAAAAAGCAAAAGCTCTCTTAGGAAAACAACGCCATAAGGTCACTAATAGACCAGCCATGGATTGGAGAGAGGTTCCGGCTTTTTATAAAACACTCTGTGAAGCATCAACCATAACACAACTGGCTTTGCGTTTGCTTATTCTGACAGGTGTTCGTACCAATCCTTTACGTCATATTCATAAAGATCNGGTTCGTAGCAATCCTTTGCGTCATATTCGTGAAGATCAAATTGATGGCGATATATGGACAATTCCTGCTGAAAATATGAAAGGAAAGCGTGATACAACAAAAGAGTTTCGCGTGCCTCTATCAACAGAAGCATTAGATATTTTAAAACAAGCACGCGGGCTTTCTCGTAATGATTTCTTTTTTTCTGCAACAGGTCGCTGTCCCCTTGCTGAACGCTGTATGTCGCAATATATGCAACAAACTGGACTAAACGCCTGCCCCCATGGTTTTCGCTCCAGTTTACGCGATTGGCTTGCTGAAACAACCGATGCCCCCTATGAGGTCGCTGAAACTATTCTAAGTCATACAGTAGGAGGACAAGTAGAGCGCTCCTATCGTCGTACTGACTATCTAGAACAGCGCCGTGTCTATATGGATAAATGGGCGGCTTATGTCACAGGTCAAACCTAAAATATGGGGTGAATAACCCCATTATCTGTGGATAACTTTAGCTCTCTTTTCTCTCATTCTTTCTCAATAAGATTCATAAATTACCACATCAGAAAAACTATGATAAAATATTGTTTTCTATAAATACAATACCTTCAAAAATGAACCAAAATGTGGTTAATAAATGGTTATGATGTGTTTCTATTTTTTGAGAATGAAAGGATTTTAGAATGACAGAAAATGATATTCTTTTAACAGACCGTGAAAGTGCAAAATTGCTTCATATGAGTGTCTCAACATTCCGCCGTCATGTTACCAATGGATCTTTACCAAAACCCTTAAAATTTGGTTTTTTATCGCGTTGGTTACAATCAGATCTTATCAATGTCATCGAGCAAGCAAAACAGCAACGTTATAACGACGCGGCATAAAAAGAAAACCTTGTCATGTAAGGACGGACAATGCTTTCCATTTTCACTCAAAGAATGAATAGCAAAATCCGTTCTGTGACGCAAGTAACAGGACAATAATATGTTTTATGAAAATTCTCAGGGCATCACAAATGCCTTGCGTGGGGTTTGGCATGGGCATTATGGAAGTGCCCGTTGTCCAGCCCATGATGATCAATTGCCTAGCTTATCCCTTGCCAATGGACATGATGGGCGTCTTTTACTCTATTGTTATGCTGGCTGCTCTTTTAGAGAGATCATACAAGCGCTCATTAGAATTGGCTTGCTTGGAAAACAAGCCTTTTTTGATAAAGCTTATGATCAGACGCTCTCTTTCTCAAAACAATGTTGTGCTGATCTCAAACGAGCAAAACAGAAAGCAGAAAGAGCAAAAAAGATTTGGCAACAAAGCCAACCGATAAAAGATACTTTAGCAGAAACCTATTTACGCAATCAGGGGATCACATGTGAATTGCCTGCTGATTTACGTTTTCACGATAAATGCCATCACCCATTAGAAATGACACTGCCCGCGTTGGTTACTCTTGTTAAGGGGGCTGGCTCCTTTGCTATTCATAGAACCTTTTTACAAGCCAATGGCTGCAAAACAGATCAGAAACCAGCAGATGATGGGGGGCGTAAAGCAGGTTTCACCCTTGCTGCGCGTGCTTATAGCAAGGTTTTGAGGTTTTTATCATGCAAGCTCCAAAAGGAACCGATTTTAATAACGTATTACTTTCTCAAAAGAGGGAACTATGAAAGAGAGTCATTTACAAAACAACAATGAAAATACCCCCGTCAATGATAACGATAATGCTTGTTTACGGTTGGAAAAGATTTATTGTTGTTAGCAGGGAACGATCCGCTGGGACGCAGTTTGCAGGATTCTGGCTTGCTGCACACGAAACGCTGCGTGCCCAAGAGAGATTAATGCAAGCGTCAAAACAAAAAGCGATAGAAGTCTGGGCGCATTAGGCAGGCATGGAAGTCCCATGTCGCATGGGGCAGCTTTATTCGGGGCTGCAATATACTCGGGAGGATCATGACAATTTTGGCCTTTAGGTACTGGTAATTTTTTAATTAAAAGCAGTTGCTTATCTATTTTGGTAAGTGCTCTATAACAGCCAATAATTTTTGCCGCATCATCTAAATCAATTTCACGGTTTTCATTGGCAATAATCTCTTGTATGGCTGGTGTAATATAGGTTTCATCAATTCCCAAGACCACAATCTTGTAAGGGGTTAACAGTTCATTATCGACAGCTTCCGCGAAGGTATAATGATGAAGTTGTTTGCCATAAAGGGTTTCATCATCCATGGACGCCAGAACAGCATCAGATGCGTCAGCCTTCTTTTTCAGCTTGTCGGTAAAGATCTTAGGGGTTGCCGTCATGTACAGACGTTTTTTGCCCCGAATGATGCTGTTATCATGAACCTTGATAAATTCAGATTCACGCTTGTCTGTTCCTAACACAGCTCCAGTGGTACGGTGTGCTTCATCACAGATGATCAGATCAAATTCGGGTAAATCATACTTTTTTTGCGCATCCGAAATCACTTGGATTGAATGGTAAGTAGAAAAGACCACAGTCATCAGATCATGTGAAACCTTACCCGCTTTACTAGCCAGTTCTTTTGCATCCGTGGTAGCCGGCAAGGCAAGATCAGAGCTATCAAATTCAAGAGCATCATTTTTATTCTTACGACGTTTTCCCACTTGTGTATCCGAACACACGGCAAAGGAGCGCAAGGGTACTTCTGTATCTTCTGTCCATTCACGGATTGTTTGAGATATGAGAGCAAGGGAGGGCACCAAAAACAACACACGCTTGCCTTGACCTGCTATGGTTTCTGCTATCTTCAAACTGGTGAAAGTCTTGCCCGTACCACATGCCATAATCAGCTTGCCACGGTCTGCTTCTTGTAAACCTTCACAGACTTTCTCAAGGGCTTCTTTTTGATGATCTAAAAGCTTTTTTTGGGGTTGCTCTTTAAGGGTAGCTTCACCTTTTTCTTTATATGCCCCCAATCGATTTGACTGTTCTCTAAATCAAAAAGGTTTATGCGTTGAATACGAACCTCTTGACCATCACAAGTCAGTTCAACATTGTCACTCCAATCTGTTTCGGTGCTATCAACCAGAATACGACGGGTGAAGATCTTTTTGCCAGAAGCTGCTATAAAACTATCAATATCTTCTTTTTTAATTATGTGAGAAGCATCATAGCATTTACATTGAATAGCCGCATAGCCTCCTTGATCACGGATTGTAGCGATCAGATCAATACCAATATCCGTTCCATCTTCATTACGCTCTTGCGCCCATTCACAATAGGTTTGAACCTTTTCGTATTCTTGCTTTTGAAGCGGGTCGTTTGTCAAATAAGCTTTTACAAGGTTTTCAAACATGGTTCCCAATTCACGGGGTGATTTTGCTTGTTGACGATAATATTCTAAGAGAGAGCGTAAAGAGACATATTCATGATCAGACTTATGAAGGTGAGACATAAAGAATAAACTCCATGACAATATATTCTATTGATTAATTCTCTTCAAAATAATCAAAACGAAGCTTATTAAATCCATTTTGAATGAATAGTATGAAAAATGCGAAAAATGCTAAAAAGCGGATAAATTTTTTTCAAAAAGTTTTTTAAATGCGGTTTATCCACAGCCCATGATACGGGATAAGATCAGCAAAATAGTGAAATTTGCTGTTTATTTGATGTGTTAATTGACCTGTTAATCAAGACAAATGCACCATGGACTTTAAAACATCAGAATGAGTATTTTGATAAGTTTTATGAATTATTTTATAGATAGGTTTTGTCTGTTTTTAACCCCCCCAAAACACCTACAAAACATATATTATTGGTTGAATTTATAGGTTGTAATTTCAATATAGATTGTTTTTTAGATCTGTAAAATATTAACCACTTGAAATATAATAACTTTTATTTTTGACTAAAAAATATATATAAAGGGGGGGTAAAAAGAACCCCCATACCCCCATACCCCCCAAAACCTCCAAAACCTCCAAAACCAATAGATGGGGAATGTTTTGAAGGTTTCATTTTATGAATACATAAGTTATATGTTTTATTGGAATTTAAAATTCATTCATTGAAATGTTTTATGACTTTTCACTAAGGGGTGCCATTCATAACGTATGGTAGGTCGACCGCCTTGGGAGTTATTCTCTCCAGAGATTTCACGAATATAGTTACAACGACATAAAAGCTCTAAAGCTTGCTTAACGGTTTGATTGTCTGTTAAACATTTCCAATCACGTTTATAAACATCCCTTGCTGTAAAAATATCGGGTAAATGATCACAGCGTTCAACAATTAATTTTGCACGCTCTGCTGTTAATGTATCCCCCGCCGCATAAAGATGTTTGGCATGACTTAACAGATATTTTTCCCATCGCAAGGCTGCTTGAAGGGCACCTTTATTGATTTCAAAACGCCCCCCTTCGGTTAATTCAAAAATCAATGCAAGACTTACTATGGTCTTAGGCATTTTCAAAAGATGCGCTTGTAAGCTTTCAGAAAGGTTATTCTCTTTGGCTTCTTTAAAAATCTTTTGCATCTATTCACGAAAGATCTCTTGAGCTTCAGCAGAAAAACGCATCACAAGCGGATATTCTGGTGAACCAAGGGGGTTATCATAAAGAGAACGAAATGCCCCTTCATAAGTTTCCCATGCCTCTTGATTGGGCGGTCTATCAACCCATTTCCAATCTTTTGTCTCATCGGGTCATACAAGCATTTGAAAGCGTTGTAAGAAACCATCATTGCCTTTGCCATATAAAACATTGCGTATAAAGGGCAGAATGCGAGAGGGTTGAATGCCTCCAATCATGGATAAGGTGACATGGGGGATAAAAATGGTTCCACGCTCATACGGTCATAAGTAAATTGATCATCGCCATTAAAAGCTGTGAGATAAAAGGCGCGGTCTGATTGATATTCCTTCCGTTCCATATCTGTTAAGAAACCGGATAATTCATCACGCACCATCAAGAGACCACGGGGGTTTTCTTTTAAAAGTTCCCCAAGCTTTTCCACGCTCGTATCATTGACAATAAAACGGGAGACATCATCATCATGCGCATTGTCTTTAGAGAGGGTTTCAGACAAAAGAGCACGGGCTGTTTCAAGATCTCCTTTTTTATTGCTTTATGGGCTTGTTTTTTCTTTTCGGATTTGTCTAAAGTTTCAAGTATCTCTTCAATTTCTTGTCTCTCTTTCTGCTTTAGCCAGTCTTTATACCATTTCTTTTGAAGGCAAGTGATGGGAGTTAAAGCGGCTTGCATGGTAGGTGTTTTCATGGTTGAAGGTTGACCAATAAGAGCCCCCCAGAGATTAGGGACAATCTTCCAATCATCATGTTGTTTTGGAGCAATCCGCACGCCATTGCCAATGAGAGCAGCCAAGCCACACAAAGCAGCGACAGCCACAAAATCAAGAGGCGCTTGTTGACGGTCAGCAACGTCATAAACATAGCGACTTAAAGTTAAAGGCATTTGCGCAGCATGAAAAGACTCGACAGGTAAAAGAGTATATTCAAGTAGTTTTAATTCCCCCCAACCATTTTGTTGCAATGCGATTTCATAAGGAATGGCTTCTAAACAAGTCTTAATTATTTAAAGGCGTATTATTCTCTAAAATATTTTTATTATCCTGTCTCATGTTATTTGCCCTAGAAGATAGAGAAGATTGTTAAAATATGCGTTATGCGGGGCTTGCCTCATAAGGACCTCAAAGGCTTGGCTATAAGCACGCGTAGCAAAGGTAAAATTGACTAAAGTATTTTTGATTGGTTGGCTTCCATAACGCCCATGCCAAACCCCGCGCAAGGCACGTGTGATACCTTGCGCATTCTTAAAAGAACACATCATTGTAAATCCTATAACGTTGCGTCACAGGACGGATTGTGCTATCTCTAGGGTGATGAGTTTGAGAAAGCCTTGTCCGTCCTTACGTGACAAGGTTTTTTTTATGCCGCGTCACTTTGACGTTGCTGTTTTGCTTGCTCGATGACATTCATAAGATCCGATTGTAACCAACGGGACAAAAAACCAAATTTTAAGGGTTTTGGTAAAGAGCCATTGGTTACATGACGGCGGAATGTTGAGACACTCATATGAAGCAATTTTGCACTTTCACGGTCAGTTAAAAGAATATCATTTTCTGTCATTCTAAAATCCTTTCACTATAAAAAAATGGTAACAAATCATGCCCATTTATTAACCACATTTTTGTTTATTTTTGAAGGTATTTTATTTATAGAAAACAATATTTTATCATATAATTTCTGATGTGATAATTTATGACTCTTATTGAGAAAAAATGAGAGAGAAGAGAGCTAAAGTTATCCACAGATCATGGGGTTATTCACCCCATATTTTAGGTTTGACCCGTGACATAAGCCACCCATTTATTCATATAGACACGGCGCTGTTCTAGATAATCAGTACGACGATAGGAGCGCTCTACTTGTCCTCCTACTGTATGACTTAGAATAGTTTCAGCGACCTCATAGGGGGCATCG
>NZ_JBHIMS010000065.1:0-1594 GCF_042194285.1 Bartonella sp. MM97QHHN
AAACAATGTCATCTGGCATCGAGGTGGTCAATTTTCGAATGGCAACGTCTGAGAGCTATACAGACAAGGCAACCAATAAGAGAATAGACAAAACCGAATGGCATTCCATTGTGGTGTTTAATCCACACTTGGCAAAAGTAGCACTCCAGTATCTGAATAAAGGCAGCAAAGTTTATATCGAGGGGCGACTACAAACCCGTAAATGGCAAGATAAAAACGGTGTTGATCGCTATGTAACAGAAGTCATATTGCCTCAGTACAAAGGCGAGTTAAAGCTTTTAGATGGCAAAAATGATGATAATCAAGATCAGTCATCTNCGCTATGTAACAGAAGTCATATTGCCTCAGTACAAAGGCGAGTTAAAGCTTTTAGATGGCAAAAATGATGATAATCAAGATCAGTCATCTGCTTATGACAGAAGCATTTACAGACCTCTTGATACATCTCATACCGTTATGAATGATAGCGTTCCTTTTTAAATAAAAGGCGGTGTTATGAAAAAAAATAAAAAAAGGGGACGCCCTAAAATAGCAGGGCAGGTAAGAGAACCAAACGGACGTATATCACGTGCAAAAGCACCGCGTGAAGCCGTTGATAAATTGGCAATAGAAATGCGTGCAAAGCGCTTCGGTTTAACGCTACAGGAGGCAAAAAATCCACTTTCTGGTACCTATATCGGGCGGCTTTGTTTGCAAGGCGTGATTACTCAAGAGCAATATGATGCCGCGCAACAGTACCTACAGATAAGAAATAATTACCTTTGTGCAAAAGGCTTGCCTAATGCAATTTATGACGAAATGCCATCATCTTCTGATGATAAAGCAAGAGACAAGTGGGTAGCATTTGCAACAGAGCAGTTTATAAACATGCAAGAGGCACTAAAAGAAGCCCAATGCCTCTATAGACAGTATAATCTTCATGCTGCGTTACAGTCCCTCGTTATAGAAGATCAAATGCTACCACACCTTGTGAATTCATTACGCGTTGCTCTTAATGTGCTTCAGAAGCACTTTTGCAAAAATAACTATCAATAGAATATGAAGGGAATGGCAATAACAGCTAAGACGGTCATTATTGTAAATAAAAACGCAGGAATCTTTAACCTAAATCTCCAGAGTATGTTAATCGGAAGAGACATTATGGTGATTATTATAAAGCCTATTACGAACCATTCTATTGTCTGCCTTTTTTTTAAACGACGCTTCAATATTTCATTATACTTTTCCTCATTAGTAGCAATTAGTTTAAATTTATCTCTAGGAAGTCCTTCAGTAGGAGGTATTTCTTTTGAATCAACACAAGCAATAAAAGAAGATGGATTTCGTACATCACGCAAAACAGGAATTTGGCCATCTGGGCATAGTTTTAAATACCTATCTTCTGCTAATGATTGACTACTTATATGGCTAGTGAATAAGATACTTATTATTCCGAATAAGGCAATTTTCTTTAAATACGATAATAACATTAGATTTTATCTTGTTTTTCATTGTAGCATCTTCGCTTCATACAGATTCCCTTTGAAATTATCAATATGTGTTATTTTTATGTTGACAAAGTGTAGCAAATCGTATTTAATGACAGCACTGTACT
>NZ_JBHIMS010000023.1:0-5706 GCF_042194285.1 Bartonella sp. MM97QHHN
GGTTGACGGCGTGGAGACCGTATTAAACACCGAGGCGCTTTCTGCTGGGGGTAATGCAACGGTGATTGCTAAACAAGATATTACCGCCTCAGGGGTGGGGATCAGCACCGGAGGTGATCTTGCCATGGCTACAGAAGAAGGCAACTTGACGATAGGCTCAGCTGCAACGCATCACCATAAACAGTATAGTGACTCCATTATGCACCATAAATCTGTGTTAAACTCTGGAGGCTCGACGACACTTCTCTCTGGAAAAGATTTGAATATTTTAGGCTCTGATGTTCAAGCGCATGATGATCTTTACTTACAAGCAAAAGAAAATGTTTCGATTGATGCTACACGCAACAGCATGGACAATCATCGCGGGAGTGAAACCTCCCATGTCGCCTTGCACAATGGCTCTCATTTAAGTTCTGGAAAAGATACCACTGTCATCTCGGGTCAAGATATCCATATTGCTGCTTCCGATATAGATGCGAAGGACAATGTTGCTCTTGGCGCACAAGGGGAGATAACAATAGGGGTGAGAAACGATGAAAGAGATTATCATTTTCAGAGCAGCGACTTTAGTGTTGATAGGCAAGAGTCTATTTCTCGGGGTTCTTCGATAAAATCTGGGGGTGATACCACTGTTGTTGCAGGGCAGGATGGGAAACCGCATGACCTTAGCATCACAGGCAGTTCCGTTGCGGCTGAGGGCAAGGTAGGGCTGAAAGCCAGCAACGATGTCCTGATCACCAATGCAGAGGATAGTTCACACCGTGAGATATCTAGCTACACAGATGGCGGTTTTTTTGGGGGAAGCTCATCCTATCATGAAACTTTTGGAGCTACCCAAGTGGTAGGTTCAAGTATAGCAGGAGAAAAAGGCGTTGCCATTGAATCTGGAAACAACACGGAAGTTGTCGCCTCGACGCTCGTAGCCGGTAAGGCAGAGGAAACGTCAGGAGAGAAAGCACCAGGAGAACAGAAACAAGCGGATATTACCATTCACTCTGGGGGAAAGATTACTATCAAAGGCGCCCAAGAACACTTGGATCAGCAAGCACAATCGTCATCAAGTGGCTTTTTGCATGAGAAATCGTCCGATACATCTCAATCGCATACCACAACGGTTTCCTCTATCCTTGGGGCGACGGGAAACATCGTGTTAGACGCACAAGGAGAAGCCAAGATTTCTGCTTCTCATCTTCTTTCCGGTCAAGATATCAATGTGAGCGGAGAAAGTGTGACGATTGATGGCATGACAGATCATCATAAAAGCCATTCAGAGGAGCATGAAACAGGTTTTGGTGTGGGATCAGGTAAGGGCTTTGTGTCGATATACGGGAGTGAGGGAAAGACAGAAAATGAAGAGAGCTTTGAGCATCAAGGCTCTTCTCTCAATGCGGATGGCAATATCAACATCACTGCCAAGAAAAAAGATGTGAACGTGGAGGGCTCTGATCTTGCGGGTGAGAATATTAACCTTTCGGCAGCGCGTGATGTCAATGTGCTTGTTGGTCATAATAGCCATTCCTCAAGCTCAAAGGAAGAACGTACAGGCTTTGGCATTCAGTTTGAAAAGAGCAACAGCGGTGCTTCTGTAGGTGTTGGGGTTGCAAGCGCCAAAGATACGGGCGATCAATGGGAAACCACTTCCACACAATCACACATCACGGCACGCCAAGATGTGCAGATTACTGCTGACAATGATGTGAATTTACAAGCAGCCATTGTTTCGGCGGATCGTGATGTCAACATTGATGCCGGCAATAATATCACCCTATCAGAAAGCTATGATACCTCTAACGCAAAAGAAAAGCATGAAAAGTCTTTTGCTGGTGTGACAGGCTCTGTCAATGTGGGTATTCTTGGTGCCGTAAAAGATGTAAAGGATGCAGCCAAACGTTTTGGTCATGGGGATACAAAACACAAAATCGGTAATGGTCTTATTGCTGGTCTAAAAGGCTATGATCTCTATAGCAAAGGCAAAGGTCTTTATAATGGGATGAAAGGTGGAAACAAACAGTCTATTCGTGATATTGCTGATGTTTCTGCTAGCGTAACCGTTGGCTTTAAGACAGAGAAGGAGGAGGCATCGGTTCAGACATCTACTGCGGTGACAGGTACAATAGAAGCAGGACGCGCTGTTAATATGCAAGCCCACAAAGGCAGCATCCATGGTGTTGGAGCCGATATTATTGCCGGTACAAACCCGATGCAAAGCAATGATGAACAGAGCGGGAATATCACCATGGGAGCAGGTAAAGATATCACTTTTGAAAGTGCGCAAAACACACAAAGCACACAAAATCATACGCAAAGCGCTTCAATGAATGTTGGGTATAGTTATGGTACCGGTGGTCCAGGGTGGATGGGGAATGCTTCTTTTGGTAAAGGCAAGGGTTCCAGTGAGGAAGTGCATCACAAGAACAGCCATATTATAGGCACTGGCACTCTTCATACCATAAGTCAGGGAAACACCATACTGGCAGGCGCCGTGGCTTCTGCAGACCATGTAGAAATGGAAGTAGGGGGTGATTTCGCCATTACCAGCCGCAGTGATACGGGACAAACTTCCAGCAAGCAAGACTCTTTTTCTATTGGGTTTAATGGTGGAAAAAAGGATGATGCAGCCACAACCAATATTTCCTTGAACAAGGATAAATCCTCTAGCGATTATCATAGTGTTGTGGAGCAATCAGGCATCAAAGCCGGTGATGGCGGTTTTAAGATCAACGTTAAAGACAAAACGACCCTAACTGGGGGGCTTATTGCCAGCACTGCGCCGGCAGAAAAAAACAGCCTGACCACAGGAAGCATTAGCACCAGTGATATCAGCAACGGTGCGCATGCGCAAGCTAGCAGCCAAGGTTTAAGTATTTCTGCCGGTGGTCCGATGTATCAGGGTAAATATGGTGTCGGGAAAAACATTGCCAAAAATGTCTTAGATCATTCAAAAGCCCAAGATTCAGAGGAAGGATACACCAAATCCGCCATTAGCGATGGCACCATTGTCATTACTGATGAAGCTGGGCAGAAGGCATTGACAGGGCAAGATGTGGAACAAGCCATAGCCTCCCTTAATCGTGATACTGCCACCGCCCATAAGGGTGTACAACAGCTCGATGCAGGCAAGCTGGAACAAATCGTCCATGAAAACCGTGAAATGGCAACCCAACTTTTAGAAGAAGGATTTAAATACAGTGATGACTCCTATAAAACCATGTTTATCAAAGAGCACCCCATCGCTGTGGTCGACCGTGATGAAAAGGGTAATATAATCTATGAAATAGATGCAAATGGACAGTATATCAAAGACGCTCGTGGACAAAAAATACCTCACGCACATTATTTAACGGATGAAGAAAAGCAGCATTTACAAGAGGGTGCTGATGGCAAGGTGCATGTGTCCTTTAATGGCATCTTTACTCCACCAGAGGAAGCCGCTGTTTATGCGGTTCAACATGCGAAGGATAAAAATGAACCGCTTTATTTTGTTGTGTTCCCTCAAGCCGATTCTGCTATTTCAGAACTTCTGGTCGCGGGCTATCAGAAGTTTATGGAAAATAACTTTTGGGGTTTGACCAATTCAACACAAGAAGCAAAAGATTTGATGTATAGCTATGGTCTTACAGGATTAGAACTTTATGGACATAGTCGCGGGACAATGACATTGGGGAATATGCTGAATTCTTTCAAACAAGAAGGTGTGCACGGTATAGCCGACAACACGAATATCAATTTCTATGGACCAGCCTTTAATGTTTTAGTTGCATCCGGTCTGTTAGGTTATGTGAGTGATGGCAAACAAACCATTGTTGGCTTTGATGGGAATAGATACGACTTTGTCAGCAGAATTATTGGCGGCAATGGCTATACTTACGAGACAATACCTGCTGGCAGTAACTGGTGGAAAGAATGGTGGAGAGTGATCATGAATCCCATAAGCTCCCATACCTGTCTTGGAGATGCGGGTCAAAAATGCCAAAAAAGGTATGGCTCATCTCATTTAAAACAAAAACCTTGAATTAAATCATGGAGGAAAAAAATGAAACAAACTTTAAAATTATTAAGCGCTGTAACTTTGTTAAGTATAGCTGGATGTCAGTTTAATAAAACTCCTGGAGGATATTTGAGCGCGTGGGAGAAAAATGGTGTTACTGATTTTACTGAGGTAGGAAAAGCCTTATTAGAATGTGGAATGCCAACCCCTTATGATACTGATCCAGAAAATAGAAAGTTAAGTTTAAATAAAAAGGCGTTTATTGATTCTTGTATGGTTCAATCAGGATTCCGCTATAAAGATACAGAGGCAGGAACGTGGTGTGAGAATTTTCAAGGAAAGAATCTTCCGGCTTGTCGTCCAGGTGCTGTCATACCACAGCGCAGTGTCAAGAAGCGCTTGAACAGCCCTTTTTGTAAAAAGCATCCAGAACAATATGAATGTTATCCTTAAGTTTTGCTGTTTGTGATGATTAACAATCCGCTATCCTTGCCTTCACTTGGAATGGTGGGATTGTTTTCTCAACCAATCATCTCAATATTGTTCACCGTTGTTTTAAGCAGCGGTGACAGGAAATATCAACAGGCTTATGAGCTTTTTTATTGTAAATAAATCCATTGAAAGAGGGGAATAATGAAGAAAATCTTAAAACTATTGAGTTGTATAGCTCTGTTAAGTATCACTGGATGTGTTAACTCAATTCCCTCACTTTCTCCAGCATTATGGAGAAATAAAATACTTTTAGAATGTGGAGTACCGGACCTTAATAAGGTTGTGGCGCTAGATTTGAATCAATTTGCCAGTATTGAAATGTGTATGGCGCAATCAGGTTTTCGCCCTAGCTTTACAATACAAGATTGGTGTGAGAACCATAAATCAGACAACCTTCCCATATGTCGTCCTGGTGCTGTCATGCCTCAGCGAAGTGTTGAGAGACGCTTAAATAGCCCTTATTGTAAAAAGCATTCAGAACAACTTGAATGCAAACCTTAAGTCTTGTTTCAGCAGAGAAAGCCTTGAATTTACACCAAATAAAGCACCAGGTTGATGAGTTTGAGAAAGCCTTGTCCGTTCTTACGTGACAAGGTTTTTTTTATGCCGCGTCGTTATAACGTTGCTGTTTTGCTTGCTCGATGACATTCAAAAGATCTGATTGTAACCAACGGGATAAAAAGCCAAATTTTAAAGGTTTTGGGAGAGAGCCATTGGTTACATGACGGCGGAATGTTGAAACACTCATATGAAGCAATTTTGCACTTTCACGGTCAGTTAAAAGAATATCATTTTCTGTCATTCTAAAATCCTTTCACTATAAAAACAAAAACAAATCATAATCATTTATTAACCACATTTTGGTTCATTTAGAAAGATGTTTTATTTATAGAAAACAATATTTTATCATACAATTTCTGATGTGATAATTTATGACTCTTATTGAGAAAGAATGAGAGAGAAGAGAGAGAAAGTTATCCACAGATCATGGGGTTATTCACCCCATATCTTAAGATTGACCCGTGACATAAGCCGCCCATTTATCCATATAAACGCGGCGCTGTTCTAGATAATCAGTACGACGATAGGCACGCTCTACTTTGCCGCCAACTGTATGACTTAGAATAGTTTCAGCGACCTCATAGGGGGCATCGGTTGTTTCAGCGAGCCAATCACGTAAACTAGAACGAAATCCATGGGGGCATGCCTCAATTTTATTGTCTCTC
>NZ_JBHIMS010000053.1:0-2968 GCF_042194285.1 Bartonella sp. MM97QHHN
ATCAGAAAGCTATGATACCTCTAACGCAAAAGAAAAGCATGAAAAGTCTTTTGCTGGTGTGACAGGCTCTGTCAATGTGGGCATTCTTGGTACAGTAAAAGATGTAAAGGATGCAGCCAAACGTTTTGGTCATGGGGATATAAAACACAAAATCGGCAATGGTCTTATTGCTGGTCTAAAAGGCTATGATCTCTATAGCAAAGGCAAAGGTCTTTATAATGAGATGAAGGGTGGAAACCTTAAACAGTCTATTCGTGATATTGCTGATGTTTCTGCTAGCGTAACCGTGGGCTTTAAGACAGAGAAGGCAGAAGCCTCTGTTCAGACCTCTACTGCGGTAACAGGTACAATAGAAGCAGGACGCGCTGTTAATATGCAAGCCCACAAAGGCAGCATCCATGGTGTTGGAGCCGATATTATTGCTGGTACAAACCCGATGCAAAGCAATGATGAACAGAGCGGGAATATCACCATGGGAGCAGGTAAAGATATCATCTTTGAAAGTGCGCAAAATACGCAAAGCACAGAAAACCACACGCAAAGCGCTTCAATGAATGTTGGGTATAGTTATGGTACCGGTGGTACAGGGTGGATGGGGAATGCTTCTTTTGGTAAAGGCAAGGGTTCCAGTGAGGAGGTTCACCAGAAGAACAGCCATATTATTGGCACCGGCACAGTTCACACAACGAGTGGTGCAAACACCACATTGGCAGGCGCCGTGGTTTCTGGAGAGCGTGTAGAAATGGAAGTAGGGGGTGATTTTGCCATTACCAGCCGCAGTGATACGGGACAAAGTTCCAGCAAGCAAAACTCTGTTTCCATTGGTTATAATAGCCGAGAAAAGGATGGTACAGCCACAACCAATATTTCCTTGAACAAGGATAAATCCTCTAGTGATTATCATAGTGTTGTGGAGCAATCAGGCATCAAAGCGGGTGATGGTGGTTTTAAGATCAACGTTAAAGATAAAACAACGCTGACCGGAGGTATTATTGAAAGCACCGCGCCGGCAGAAAAAAACAGCCTGACCACAGGAAGCATTAGCACCAGTGATATCAGCAACAGTGCGCATGCGCAAGCTAGCAGCCAAGGTTTAAGCATTTCGGCGGGTGGTCCGATGTATCAGGGCAAATATGGTGTCGGGAAAAACATTGCTAAAAATGTCTTAGATCATTCAAAAGCTAAAGATTCAGAGGAAGGATATACCAAATCTGCTATCAGCAATGGCACTATCGTCATTACTGATGAAGCAGGGCAGAAGGCATTAACAGGGCAAGATGTTGAGCAAGCCATAGCCTCCCTTAATCGGGATACTGCTAGCGCCCATAAGAGTGTACAACAGCTCGATGTAGGCAAGCTGGAACAAATCGTCCATGAAAATCGTGAAATGGCAACCCAACTTTTAGAAGAGGGGTTTAAATACAGCGATGATTCCTATAAAACCATGTTTATCAAAGAGCACCCCATTGCCGTGGTCGACCGTGATGAAAAGGGTAATATAATCTATGAAATAGATGCAAATGGACAGTATATCACAGACGCTCGTGGACAACCAATACCTCACGCACATTATTTAACGGATGAAGAAAAGCAGCATTTACAAGAGGGTGCTGATGGCAAGGTGCATGTGTCCTTTAATGGCATCTTTACTCCACCAGAGGAAGCCGCTGTTTATGCGGTTCAACATGCGAAGGATAAAAATGCACCGCTTTATTTTGTTGTGTTCCCTCAAGCCGATTCTGCTATCTCAGAACTTTTGGTTGCGGGCTATCAGAAGTTTATGGAAAATAACTTTTGGGGTTTGACCAATTCAACACAAGAAGCAAAAGATTTGATGTATAGCTATGGTCTTACAGGATTAGAACTTTATGGACATAGTCGCGGGACAATGACATTGGGAAATATGCTGTATTCTTTCAAACAAGAAGGTGTGCACGGTATAGCCGACAACACGAATATCAATTTCTATGGACCAGCCTCTAATGTTTTAGTTGCATACGGTCTGTTAGGTTATGTNAAATATGCTGTATTCTTTCAAACAAGAAGGTGTGCACGGTATAGCCGACAACACGAATATCAATTTCTATGGACCAGCCTCTAATGTTTTAGTTGCATACGGTCTGTTAGGTTATGTGAGTGATGGCAAACAAACCACTATTGGTTTTGATGGGCATAGATATGACTTTGTAAGCCGATGGATTGGCGGCAATGGCTATACTTATGAGACAATACCTGCTGGCAGTAACTGGTGGAAAGAAACATGGAATATGTTCAAAAATCCTTATAATCCTCATACTTGCCTTGGAGATGCGGGTCCAAAATGTCGAGATATATATGGACTTTCCCATCGAGTACAATTCCCTTTAAGGAGGAAAAAATGAAACAAACTTTAAAATTATTAAGCGCTGTAACTTTGTTAAGTATAGCTGGATGTCAGTTTAATAAACCTCCTGCAGGATACTTCACGGTGTGGGAGAAATCAGGAGCAGATCGGCTTGAGGTAAAAAAAGCACTTTTAGAATGTGGAATGCCAGCTCCTTATGATGTATTTCCAGAAAATAGAAATTTAAGCAACAATGCATGGGCAACCATAGAAGCTTGTATGATTCAAGCTGGTTTCCATGATAAATATGATAGGGGGGGGGCTGGTGTGGAAATCATAAAGCCGAGGATCTTCCCATTTGTCGTCCAGGTGCTGTCATACCACAGCGCAGTGTCAAGAAGCGCTTAAATAGCCCGTTTTGTAAAAAACATCCAGAACAATATGAATGCTATCCTTAAGTCTTGCTTGTGATGATCAACAATCCGCCATCCTTGCCTTCTCTTGGAATGGCGGGACTGTTCCCTCAATCCAACATTTCAATATTGTTCACCGTTGTTTTAATGAAGCGGTGACAGGAAATATCAACAGGCTTATGAGCTTTTTTATTGTAAATAAATCCATTGAAAGAGGGGAATAATGAAGAAA
>NZ_JBHIMS010000063.1:0-4804 GCF_042194285.1 Bartonella sp. MM97QHHN
TAGGTTATGGTTTGTTTCATTGATACGTTTTGCTTCATCTTCTTCATAAATACCGGAAAGCCCGAAAGCATAGCGAGCACACTGTATAGTAGCTTTATGGCGCAACATACGTGCGGGGTATTTTTTCCAAGGGTCACTGTGGTCTTGTTCGCATTCTTTGCGATATTCGGTGACTTCGATAGGGTCTTTAATCCCTTTGAGACGAATAGCACATTTGATAGCAATGATATTGCCATCCTCATTGATTTGATCTTGAAAGGTCATGCCATCAAAGTCAGGATTTGATTTGATGATCTTTATCCAACCGTCGATAGAAACAACGGGTATGATGCCGCCGCCTTTTTTAGGGAGAGCATAGATTTCTTTTGTTAAAGGGTTAAGTCCATAAGTATTGGCAACAAAAAGAAAAACGGCAAATTCTGCATCAGTGATGACACTAGCATTTTTATATCCAATACAAGTTTTTATGATTGTTTCTCGAAATTCTTCAGCAGAAAATCCATATTTTTCTGCCATTTCTTTTAAAAAGTAGAATTTGTCATGTTTTTTTCCTTTATTTGCGTACAGTTTTCCCGTGGCATGAATCACGCATGTGTTAAAAGGCTGGTTGGTTGTTAAATTTTTATGTCTTGAGGAATTCTCGTGTTTCCGCGAATATTAGCTAATCCACGAATTTCGGCATTTCTAAAGATCTTGACTGCGTCATAAATGCGAGCACTATCATAAACTTTTGCATCTCCAAAAATCTCAACATTTCCATAATTAATATCATCCTCATACGTGAAATTGGAGCATGATATAATGACATCACCATAAACTTTAGCATTGTTATAAATGAGAGCAGGACCACAAATTATTGCGTTCCCATATACACGAGCATTGTCGTAAACATTGGCACTATTCTTTATTCGTGCATTCTCAAAAACTTTTGCATCACCATAAATGAGTGCGCTATTGTAAACTTCTGCATCACCGTAAACATGAGATTTGTCGCGAACAACAGCATCACCAAAAACATGTGCATTACCAGAAACTTCGGCATTACCAAAAACAACAGCACGACTGTAAACTTGTGCATCAGAATAAACTGAAGCATTTCCACTAATACAGGCGCCATCAAATATCTTGGCATTATGAAAAATGGTAGCGCTTTCAAGCACCTTGGCATCATCATAGACCCAGCAATTGCCATCATGACCTAAGTTATATTCCTTTTCAATAAAGCCACCAAGATCTCCTTTTTTGACATCATCAAAATCCCTTAAAGCACGAATACGGTGAAGAGTTTTTCTATCAAACTCAATTGTTTCATCAGTCAGTTCGTATTTCTTTTCCATGGTTTAAGCCGCCCTTATCTTAAAACAGTGTCATTTCCAGATACTTTTGTATTTCCGGTTACTTTGGCATTCTCGCAAACTAGTGCACCACCAAACACACGGGCATTTCCAGAGATTTCTGCGTGACCGCCAATTTTAGCTTTTTCAGAAACATGTGCACCTTGGTGGATTGCGGCATTGCCATAAACCTTAGCCTTTCCAAAAACACGTGCATCATCTGCAATCAATGCGGATTCAAAAACACAAGCATCGTCAAAAATTTCTGCGTTCTTTGAAATTATTGCATTACCGCCAATCTTTGCATCATGGTATATTCGTGCATTACCAGAAACAGAAGCTTTATCGTACACTTTCGCGTTCCCATAAATTTTTGCAAGTACGTGAACACGGGCATTACCGTAAACTTTTGCATGATTGAAAATGTGTGCACCACTCAAAATTTGTGCATCATCGAAAATTGTTGCGTTATCATAAACCAATGCACAATCTTGGATTAGTGCATTGGCATAGACTTCGGCATTCCCAAAAACCTTTGCACTATCTCCAACCCAGCAATTGCCATCATGTGATAAATTACCCTCATGCTCAATAAAACCACCAACGTCACCTTTTTTGACATCACCAAAGTCTCTCAATGCACGAATGCGGTGGAGAGTTTTGCCCCCAACTTCGATTGTTTCATCAGTCATTTCGTATTTTTTTTCCATGGTTTTACTCCTTTAAGTTAGATTCTGCCTTTGTCGTTCTTGCAAAAGAACGGCATTGCATTGTGTGGTGAATTTTTTGAAAAGGAGGCGTCTTTTAAAAACGCCTTTAGCTTTTAAAGCACATCACAAGGACGCAAACGGTGTTGTTTTTCGTAAGAACCATACATTGCATCATCATATTCGCGCTGTTTTATATCATCTAAAAAAAAACCGTATGCGTTACTGTCTTTAACAAAGTCGTGAGGTATATTGCCGTTGAAACATTGCTCTTCACATTCTTTCAGATAGCATTCGGCAATATCTTCAGAGATATCTTCACAACGATTAGTCGTTGGTTCTACGCGCAAAATTTGGACAGCATTATCGGCTTGGTCGATAAATTTGATAATGTCCTTTTCTTCTAAGAAAGGACCAGATTTAGCGAGATTTTGTTCTTCATTTTCGCAGATGACTAAGAGAATTTCATCAGAATTTATAAACACTGGTTTTTTCACAAATGCCTCCATACAGCCTATTGGCAATGGTTATTTTTTACTGTATGAGGGCATTTATATGCGCATATTGCACATATGTCAACAAAAAATATGTGCAAGATGAACATATATAGTGAGTATTATATTATTTAGGATATATAAAATGAATGACGTTGATTACCTTATAATGGAGGAAGTGAATAAGCTTAATGTAGATAAACAAAGAAGATTAATTATTATTCTTCGTCTTTTAAGGTATTTAAAATGCGAAGAAGCCACTGCTTTTTTTCAGGAGATATATCTTTTAAAGCGTTAAAAACTTCTTTTTGAAGTTCGCGGTCTGAAAGAGCAGTTGTAGATTTTGTTTTTATACCCTGTCCTTCACCAGTCAATAACCACCCTGTGCTTACGTTAAAAGCTTTTGCGTATCGACTCGCGGCTTTATTGATGCCGCGAACTCCTTGTTCATGTTGTATGTAAGTGTAATATGGCCAGCCATAATATTGAGCTGCTGCGCGAGCAGATTTAAATCCTTTAGCAATTCTTGCTTCTGTTAAGCGTATAGCTTGGTCTGTTTTTTGTTCTGGCATTCTATTAAATCCTTTTCATTCATAATGCACATATTATGTGTGCTTTTCGACTTGACTTTTTTCTGTGCACATTGCACACTTAATTTTATGAATAAGATAGAAGCAAAAGAACTAAGAAAACGCCTTAATCTTACGCTGGACGAAATGGCGGCGTTATTAGGCGTCAACAAATCAACGGTATGGCGTTGGGAAAAATATGGTGTTCCTTCAAGAGGAGCAGTGGCTTATCTTTTAAAATCTTTATGCGATCAAGAGCAACACCCCCCAATGTCGAAAATTTGCAAGAGCTGCGGTGTTGATCACACCGGCGATAGTTTGCAGCCTTAAGGAGATCAAAATGAGTTCGAATGAAATTTTATGGATAGCAGTGGTTTCAGTTTTGCTTTTAAGCGGAGTGATGTTTCGTATTGCTTTGTATTATCGCCATCAAGTTAAAGCACTTAAAGAGCAGGTTCAAGATATTAAGAAAAAAATGAAAGAGAATGAGTTTAGGTATTTAATGGAAAGCAAGCAGACAATTGATGAATGTGATGCGGATCTTGAAGAACGTGACAAGGAAATTAAAGAACTGAAGCAAGAGATTGAAGAACTAAAACAAAAGATAGATGCGTATCGAGAAGAGTTTAAACGGAAAAGTGAAAAGATACAGGCACTAAAAGCAGATGTGCAATCACGTGATACGGAAATTAAAGAACTTAAACAAAAGATAGAAGAACGTGACGACGAGGAAATTGAAGAACGTGACAAGGAAATTAAACAACTGAAGCAAGAGCTTAAGCCGCGTGATGAAGCAGTAAAAGCGCCGCCTCATAAGAATAAGAAGAGTAAGAAGAAAAGTAAGTGAGAAGATAGGGGTGGAAGATATGATACTTAAAAAGAAGTATGAATTTACTGATGAAATAATCAAATTTTGTGGCAAAACTCTTCACCGTATTCGTGCATTAAAAGACTTTGGAGATGTCGAGCAATGGGATCTAGGTGGTTTTATAGAGCATGAGGGCAACTTATCTCATGAGGGTAATTGTTGGATTTACGATGAGGCACGTGTTTATAGCAATGCACGAGTTTACGGCAATGCCAAGATTTATGGTAAGGCATGTGTTAATGAAAATGCATGTGTTGGTAACAATGCTCAGGTTTACGATAATGCACACGTTTACGGTGATGCAGAAATTTATGATCATGCGCATGTTTACGGCAGAGCTAAGGTTTATGGCAATGCTCGTGTTTTTGATCAGGCGCATGTATATGGTACAGCAGCAATTCATGAATTTGCCAATGCATTTGGTAATGCACGTATTTCTCAAGATATTATTGGTAGTATTGCGTCGGTTGATGGTAGCGAAAAAAAATACGAACTTACTGATGAAACAATTGAAGTTGATGATCATACTCTTTACCGCATACGTGCATTGAGAGACTTTGGTGATGTCAAAAAAGGTGATTTAGGGGGCTGGGTAGAAAGTGAAGATAACCTAAGTCATGAAGGCAATTGTTGGATCAGTGGTGGAGGGGCGGTTTTTGGTGGTACAAGAATAAGGGGTGGTGAACATATAAACTCTCAGTTCGTTTCTAATAAGACTTATGAATTGTCTATGTTAACACCACAACGATATATGGCATCTCTACCTTGGCACCGTAGAATATGGGAGCGACTCCGTTATTATTGGGAGTGCGGAATATGGCTTTAGAGCTTC
>NZ_JBHIMS010000104.1:0-117911 GCF_042194285.1 Bartonella sp. MM97QHHN
CTGCCATTTCGTTTAAAAAAGTAGAATTTTTCATCTTGATTTCCTACATTGCGCGCAATTCACCCGTGGCGTGAATCACGCTGGTGTTTAAAAATTGGTTTTTCGGTGTTAGAAACGGCTTATGTAGCTTATATCGCTTGCTGAATAGTCACTTTCGTAGATGATTGAATTGCGTCCACGAATTTCAAGATTACCAGAAATATTTACATTATCGAAAATATATACTCCATCTAGAATTTTTATATTTCCGGAAATGTGTGCTTTATCACTTATATAAGCATCTCCATAGACACGGGCATTGCCATAAACATGGCCCAAAACTCGAGCCTCACCATAAATTTGTGCATTGCCGTAAATTTGCGCATCATATTCAACATATGCTCCACCGCAAACTTTTGCATTTTCATAAACACGCGCCCTGCCTGTAATTTTTGCGCGTTCAAATACTTGTGCATTGCCGAAAATCTTAGCGTCACCATAAACTATAGCTTTATGCCAAACCCAACAATCGCCTTCATGCGATAGGTTGTCTTCTTTTTGTATATAGCCGCCTAAGTAACCTTTTTTAATATTTCTAAAATCTCTTAATGCACGTATGCGATAAAGTTTTTTACTTTTATCGGTTCTTGTATCATGAAATTCTTTTATTTCATCAGTGAGCTCGTATTTTTTCATCTGGTCTTTTCTCCAGTTGAGATTCTTCTATTGTCATTAATCCTTTCTTATACAAATTTGATCCACACACTCATCCCACTTGTTATGTGCAAATGAGTGGTTTTGATTGATTCAAGATAAACAGCTTTGAAATGAGAGAATCCTACGTTATTCGAGACTCTCATTCAACATACAAAACAGTGAATTATCATTATAATTCAATGCATTGTCACAATCAGAGACAGCGGTAAGCACATCAGAAGAGGCAAAGGCTCTTTCAGAACAGACAAAGGATGCGTGTGATGAAGTTAAAGCCTCCATTTCCTCTGTTAAGAGAGTTGCCGAATCGGCGCAAACAGGAGTGGAACAAGCCTCGCAAACAGCTTCAGAAGCGAAGGGTTTGGCGGAAGCGGCGAAAAGTGCAGCAGAGAGTGTAACAGAGAAAGTAGATCAAGCACTAAGAGAGGCTAGCGATGCAAAATCTAAAGAAGAAGGCTTAGAAACAATAGCCAATGAAGCAAAATCCACGAGTGATCATGCAAGCCAAACCGCTTTGAGTGCAAAAAGTTTATCAGAAGAAGCCAAGGAAGTAGCCGAGACTGCGAAGTCGACAGCAGAAGAAGCGAAGAGTGTTGCGGAGCAAGCAAAAGAAGAAGCTGATACGACGAAGCAAGGGCTTGGAGAGGTCAAGAGTTCATTAGACATGGTTACAGCAACGACAAATTCTGCGAATACAGCCGCCTCTGAGGCAAAAGCTTTAGCGGAAGAAGCAAAAAGTGCATTGACAGAAGTTCAAGAGAAGGCACAGAGGAACAGTGACAGTCTTTCTTTTCTTGAAGGTAGTGTAAATTCTTTTTCTACTTATTTTTTAGAGAATGTGCGTTTTGTTCAACCACAAAGAATTCGGGAAGCGGATTTGCAAAAAAGAAGAGGTATTATAATCAACAGCGGCGCATTTTTTCGCTGTTATCATGGTGGAGAGCATGGGAATAGGTACACCTTGCACCGTCTTACAAAGGGTGTGAGTTTTCTTATTACAAAACCTCTTGAAGCAGGCAAGGATTATTATATTTATCTTATACTAACCCTCACTAATAATAATGAGATCGGCTTTAATGTTTCGGACAATCCGACGGTTCATAAGAGCCATTTTTTAATCCTTTCTTATACAAATTTGATCCACACATTCATCCCGCTTTTGACGTGCAAGGGAATGATTTTGATTGATTCAAGATAAGCAGGTTTGAAATGAGAGAATCTTACGTTATTCGAGACTCTCAATCAACATACAAAACAGTAAATTATCATTATAAATCAATTTCTTGTCATCTAGCTACCGTGGATCACGATGAAAATGGCAATGTGATCTATGCAACCGATGAAAATGGAAATCCTATAAGAGACAGTCATGGAAACCCACAGCTGCAATATCATTATTTAACGGATGAAAAACAACAGAATTTACAAAAAGGTTCTGATGGCAAGGTTCATGTCTCCTTTAATGGCATCTTTACTCCACCAGAGGAAGCTGCTGTTTATGCGGTTCAATATGCGAAGGATAAAAATGCACCGCTTTATTTTGTTGTGTTCCCAGAAGCCAATTCTGCTATCTCAGAACTTCTGGTCGCGGGCTATCAGAAGCTTCTGGAAGGCAGACTTTTTTGGGATTGACCAATTCAACACAAGAAGCAAAAGATCTAATGTCTCGCTATGGTAACACAGGATTGCATTTTGATGCCCATAGTTGTGGCAGTTTGACAGGCTTTAATTATGATGAATTCTTTCAAACAAGAAGGTGTAAATGATGTAGCTGGCAATACAACGATCAATTTCCATGGACCAGCGGCTAATGTTTTAGTTGCATCCGGTCTGTTAGGTTATGTGAGTGATGGCAAACAAACCACTATTGGTTTTGATGGGAATAGATATGACTTTGTAAGCAGAATTATTAGCGGCAATGGCTATACTTATGAGACAATACCTGCTGGCAGTAACTGGTGGAAAGAAACATGGAACATGTTCACAAATACTTACAATCCCCATACTTGCCTTGGAGATGCGAGCCAAGCATGTCGGTATGTTTATGGCTCATCCAATCGAGTACAAAATAAGAAAAAAATCTTGGTATTGGTTTTCAGGAAGATATTGTTGATTGTGATGACAACGATGCTGTTAAGCAGCGTATAGGATTGATCAATGGTTATTTGAAGTCAGTAGTGAAGGAAGGTTGGGTGGATATTACTGAAGGGAAGAGCCTTTTTGATGATTGTATAATAGAAAAATCTAATAGTGGTTTTGTAGATTATTGTTTACAAATTAAAGCAAATAACCTCTTTTTTTATTTACATGAGAGAAGTAAAGGGTTTAGTTGTTTTTTTTGTTTTAAAGTCCTTACAGAAGTTCGCAGGCATAGAAGCAAAAATGGAATAATTTTTTTATTGGATGAGCCAGCAAATAATTTACATATTCACCCACAGAGAAAAATATTAAGCTCTTTACAAACTTTATCGAGCATAAAGGGCAATAAAGTAATTTATTCGACGCATTCCCCTTATCTTATTAACGACGATAATTTGGATAATTTGTTTACCGTACGTAATGAAGCAAATGATTTTGAAGCGCCTCGAATTGTTTGTGAAAGATTTCTGGAATTAACTACATCTACTGAAGAAACTGTGAGGGCTGTTGAGCCTATTGTTCAAAAAACATGGATTACACACCTTGGAACAGGAGATGATTGGATTATAAAAAAATTTAATGGAGTTGCTGCTAATGCAAAGAAAGTAAATCACATTGCTGATTGCGTGAAACATATTATTGGTGGATAATTTTCTCAGTTTATGCCGTAAAGCTTATACTCTTACGAGTTTTATTTAAATGCTAACACCTTTTTGTAAAACTTTACGCAAACTTCGTATTGATCACTCCGAACGTCTCTTAGATATGGCTAAGAAATTAGACATATCTGTATCATTTTTATCTTCTGTAGAGATTAGCAAAAAATCTCTACCTATTGGCATGGAAGAAAAGATCATTGAACTCTATGATTTAGATCAAGAGGTAGCAGAAATTTTGAAAAGAGAATCGGATTCTTGTTGTAAAAGTTTCACTATAAAGTCTTCTGATACATTTAGATGTGAAGCTGTTGGTATGTTTGCTAGACTGATAAACATTATTTCACAAGAAGATTTAGAACTATTAAAAAATTGTTAGAGAAAGCTGGCAAAAAGAATGCGCTTTGTAAAGGAAAGAGTAAAAACCATATTCCCCTAACTTTATTTAGGCATCCCTTAATCTTTAAAAAATATATGAAGAATCAATAACTGAATAGGAATATAAAGCTATATGGTGGGCGATGAGAGACTCGAACTCCCGACATCCTCGGTGTAAACGAGGCGCTCTACCAGCTGAGCTAATCGCCCAATGCAATGATCAGCAATTGAATGGAAACTCTTTAAGGAAAAATTTTTCTAAACGCAAGAATAAAGATAGGATTTGATAATTTTTTTTAAAAATGCATAATCCTTCTTGACATAAACGCATGAACCCCTTACACGACCGCTTGTACCCAATTAAATTGGTTCGAAAAAAAATGCGCGGGTGTAGCTCAGTTGGTTAGAGTGCTGGCCTGTCACGCCGGAGGTCGCGGGTTCGAGCCCCGTCACTCGCGCCATTTCGTGATTCCTTATAAAATTTCCTTTTTAAAATATCCATATGCTATGAGTAATGTGGTGGAGTGTTTGATTGGGGAATAAATATTTTCTTTCTTTTTATATGGTTTATAAGAATAGGGCTTGCGTCTTTCTTTGCTCTGCGTTACCTATGCCGATAAGAAAAGTATCGCTCTGTATGCCTTTGAAGCAGTATGAATAGAGTTAATAGAGCGATTGTTAAATTTGTCTGTTTGGTCACGCAATATTGAATCATTGTGTTAAACTCAGGCATTTCGTTACGATGGAAGAGGGTTATGGCTTATTTATTGAGCTCTTATTTGCCAGTCTTAATTTTCATTATTGTGTCAGCGGTTATTGCTGGAGTTTTGTTGATTACACCTTATATTGTAGCATATCGTTCCCCCGATCCTGAAAAATTATCGGCTTATGAATGTGGGTTTAATTCATTTAGTGATGCACGCATGAAGTTTGATATTCGTTTCTATTTGGTATCAATTTTATTTATTATTTTTGATCTTGAAGTTGCATTTCTTTTTCCTTGGGCTGTTTCATTCGAATCAATAGGTATGTTTGGCTTTTGGTCGATGATTGTGTTTTTAGCGATTTTGACTATTGGATTTATATATGAATGGAAAAAAGGAGCCCTTGAATGGAATTAAGATCTAATAATTCAACGATTGAGGCTCCAAAACCAAAAGGAATCATTGATCCAAATACTGGTGGGCTGATAGGATCTGACGATGAGTTTTTTCGTGATATCAATGCTGAATTGTCAGATAAGGGTTTTTTAGTTACCTCGGCAGATGCTTTGATTACTTGGGCACGTACCGGTTCTTTAATGTGGATGAGTTTTGGTTTGGCTTGTTGTGCTATCGAAATGATGCAATGTTCAATGCCTCATTATGATAATGAGCGTTTTGGATATGCACCACGAGCTTCACCCCGCCAGTCAGATGTGATGGTGGTGGCAGGTACTCTAACAAATAAGATGGCTCCTGCTTTAAGAAAAGTGTACGATCAGATGCCAGAGCCACGTTATGTGATTTCTATGGGATCATGTGCAAACGGTGGGGGATATTATCATTATTCCTATTCAGTAGTGCGGGGATGTGATCGTATCGTGCCTGTCGATATATATGTCCCAGGGTGTCCACCTACAGCAGAGGCATTATTATACGGCATATTGTTGCTACAGAAAAAAATCCGTCGTACCGGATCCATAGAGCGATAGAGAGTTTTCTTGTCATGGTGGATGAAACATTGGTTGAGCTTGCTGCTTATTTGGAAAACAAATTAAAAAATAAGCTTGAAGAGACTGTTCTTGCTTTTGGTGAATTGACCATTGTGGCACGTCTTGATGCAATTATCGATGTTTTAATGTTTGTTCGTGATGATTCTTGCTGTCAATTTATTAATCTTACAGACATTAGTGGTGTGGATTATCCTTCTCGCGATAAGCGCTTTGATGTTTCTTACCAATTGTTATCTCCTCGTGAGAATTTACGCTTACGTGTAAAAGTTCGTACAGATGAAAATACTCCTGTTGCTTCAGCTTGCACGGTTTATCCTGGCGCAGAGTGGTATGAACGTGAAACGTATGATATGTATGGGATTTTATTTTCAGGACATCCGGATTTGAGGCGGATTTTAACAGATTATGGGTTTGAAGGATATCCTTTACGCAAAGACTTTCCTGTGACAGGATTTGTTGAATGCCGTTATGATAATGAAGCAAAGAGGGTGATTTATGAGCCTGTTGTTTTTCGCCAAGAGATGCGTAATTTTGATTTTCTTTCTCCTTGGGAAGGAGGAGGACAGTATACTTTGCCATGTGATGGGAAAGCAGATGAAAAAAAATAATATTGGTTTTGATAAGGCATTATATTAGAGTACTGTATTTCTTAAATAATTAAATATTTTTTAGCGTGATAGATTTTTTGATATTTGATATGAAGTTTTTTAAAAAGCAAGGGGTTGATTGTGGCTGAGGTCAATGTTCGAAACTTTAATATCAATTTTGGTCCGCAGCACCCTGCCGCGCATGGTGTTTTGCGCATGGTTCTGGAGCTGGACGGTGAAGTTGTTGAGCGTGTAGATCCACATATTGGGTTGTTGCATCGCGGTACTGAAAAATTAATGGAAACAAAGACTTATCTCCAAGCTGGTCCTTATTTAGATCGTTTGGATTATGTTGCTCCTATGAATCAGGAACATGCTTTTGTTCTTGCTATTGAAAAGTTATTAGATATAAAAGTTCCTAAAAGAGGGCAATTAATACGTGTTTTGTTTTCTGAAATTGGGCGTATTCTTAATCATTTGCTTAATGTAACGACACAGGCAATGGATGTTGGTGCTTTAACACCACCGCTTTGGGGATTTGAGCAACGTGAAAGATTGATGATTTTTTATGAGCGTGCCTGTGGTGCTCGTCTTCATGCAAATTATTTTCGTCCTGGTGGCGTGCATCAAGATTTACCAGAATCTTTAGTTGAGGATATTGGTGATTTTATTGATCCATTTCTTGTTTCTCTCGGAAAACTTGATGCGCTTGTGACCCCAAATCGGATTTTTAAGCAGCGTAATGTGGATATTGGCGTTGTAAGTATTGATGAAGCTTGGGCACGCGGTTTTTCTGGGGTTATGATTCGTGGAGCTGGTGTTCCATGGGATTTGCGTAAAAGTCAGCCTTATGAATGTTACGATGAAATGGAATTCGATATTCCTATAGGTAAAAATAGCGATTGTTATGATCGCTATCTTATTCGTATGGAAGAAATGCGTCAATCAGCGAAAATTATGCGCCAATGTGTGGAGCGTTTACTGAGTACTGAAAAAAATGGACCGGTTTCGAGCTTGGATCGCAAAATTGTACCACCGACGCGGAGTGAAATGAAAAGCTCGATGGAAGCACTGATTCATCACTTTAAACTCTATACGGAAGGTTTTCATACACCTCCTGGAGAAGTATATGTTGCTGTGGAAGCTCCGAAGGGTGAGTTTGGTGTTTATCTTGTTTCTGATGGAACCAATAAGCCTTATCGTGTCAAGTTGCGTGCTCCTGGGTTTGCTCATCTCCAAGCTATGGATTTTTTAACCAGAGGTCATATGTTAGCAGATGCTACAGCTATTTTGGGTTCGATTGATATTGTTTTTGGGGAGGTTGATCGCTAATGTCCGTACGCCGTCTTGCAGATGATGTTTATCAGCCTGCGGAGTTTTCTTTTACAAAAGAAAATCAGATATGGGTAAAAAATACCATAAAAAAATATCCTGCAGGGCGTCAGCAGTCTGCTGTAATTCCATTATTAATGCGTGCTCAAGAGCAAGATGGTTGGGTGACACGTGCTGCAATTGAACATATTGCTCAGATTCTTTCCATGGCTTATATCCGTGTCTTAGAAGTTGCGACTTTTTATACTCAGTTTCAGCTTAAGCCTGTTGGAACAAAAGCGCATATTCAAGTTTGTGGTACAACGCCTTGTATGTTACGTGGTTCTGATGAATTGATTAAAGTTTGTCAGAAAAAAATTCATCATGAACCTTTTGCGACCAATCAGGATGGAACCTTATCATGGGAAGAGGTAGAGTGTCTTGGTGCTTGTGTGAATGCTCCGATGGTTATGATTTTTAAAGATACTTATGAAGATCTTACAGCTGAACGCCTTGAAGAAATTATTGATGCATTTGAAGCAGGGAAGGGTTCTGAGATAGCGGTTGGTCCGCAAAATAGTCGTAAATCGTCGGAACCGATTAGTGGTTTAACTTCTCTTATTGATGATGAGAAAGAAAAAAAGATCTCTCAAGTCTTCACCAAAAAAGGATAAGGAAAGAATGGGGAACATAATTAAGTATTTTTCTTGAGAAAATATTTTATTATTCTACCCATGATGGCAACATTTAACGAAAAGTAAGAAGTCTTGAAAAGATATTTAAAAATTGCATTTGAGGAAAAGCGGAAAATGCTATGGGTAATAGAAAAAAAGGTGGGGTATGCTAGCTGATAAAGATCGTATCTTCACCAATATTTATGGTTTAAAAGACAAATCATTAAAGGCTGCGATGTTGCGTGGGCATTGGAATGGTCTGAAAGAAATGATTGACAAAGGTCGTGATTGGATCATTGATGAAGTGAAGGCATCGGGTTTACGCGGTCGTGGTGGTGCTGGTTTTCCTACTGGAATGAAGTGGTCCTTTATGCCAAAGCAGAGTGATGGGCGTCCTCATTATTTGGTTGTCAATGCCGATGAATCTGAACCTGGAACTTGTAAAGACCGTGATATTTTACGTCATGACCCCCATACTTTGATTGAAGGATGTGCAATCGCTACTTTTGCTATGGGAGCCAATGTTGCTTTTATTTATATTCGTGGTGAATATATTCGTGAACGTGAAGCGCTTCAAGCTGCCGTTGATGAATGCTATGATGCGGGTTTACTTGGTAAAAAAACGAAATATGGGCATGCTTGTGATATTGTTATTCATCATGGAGCTGGTGCTTATATTTGTGGTGAAGAAACGGCTCTTCTTGAAAGTCTTGAGGGGAAAAAGGGACAACCTCGGCTTAAACCGCCATTTCCTGCCAATATGGGGATTTATGGCTGTCCAACAACAGTAAATAATGTAGAGTCTATTGCCGTTGTTCCAACGATTTTGCGGCGGGGGGCTTCGTGGTTTTCATCAATCGGACGAGCAAATAATGTTGGAACGAAATTATTTATGGTTTCAGGGCATGTTAATGCACCTTGTACATTTGAAGACGCTCTTGGTGTTTCATTCCGTGAATTAATTGAAAAACATACGAGTGGTGTTCGTGGTGGATGGAATAATCTTTTAGCAGTTATTCCAGGGGGGGCTTCTTGTCCAGTCATTCGTGGTGAGGATATGATCGATGCGATCATGGATTTTGATGGGATGCGAGATGTCGGGTCTTCTTTTGGCACAGGGGGAATGATTGTTATGGATAAATCAACCGATATTATCAAGGCAATTTGGCGTATAGCTGCTTTTTTCAAGCACGAGAGTTGTGGTCAGTGTACACCGTGTCGTGAGGGGACGGGATGGATGATGCGTCTTTTAGGGCGTATGGTTGAGGGAAGAGCGCAAAAACGCGAGATTGATCTTTTGTTTGAAGTGTCTAAACAGGTTGAAGGACACACTATTTGTGCGCTTGGTGATGCTGCCGCATGGCCTGTACAGGGGTTGATACGTAATTTTCGTCCGGAAATCGAGCGTAGAATTGATGAATACACGCGAAATGTAGTCCAAAGCAAAAATATTGCTTTAGAAGCGGTTTAATAAAGGATTTTGTTTTAAGAGCAACCGAATGCAAATTTTAAGTGGGTTATCTGCAGGTTGGATGGGTGATGATAAATATCAAAGTTGATGGCAAAGAGATTGAAGTTCCTGATTACTACACGTTGCTTCAGGCTGCTGAGGCGGCTGGGGTAGAAATTCCACGTTTTTGTTTTCATGAATCTTTGTCAATTGCTGGAAATTGTCGTATGTGTTTAGTTGAGGTTAAAGGTGGTCCTCCAAAACCTCAGGCTTCTTGTGCTATGGGGGTTCGTGATTTACGATTAGGGACTAACGGTGAGGTACCTGAGATTTTTACCAATACGGAGATGGTAAAAAAAGCACGTGAAGGTGTTATGGAATTTCTTCTCATTAATCATCCTTTGGATTGTCCAGTGTGTGATCAAGGGGGAGAGTGTGATCTTCAAGATCAAGCAATGCTTTATGGACGAGATTGTTCTCGTTATACAGAAAATAAACGTGCTGTAGAAGATAAATATATTGGACCTCTTGTCAAAACTGTTATGACACGATGTATTCATTGTACACGGTGTGTTCGTTTTACAACGGAAGTTGCAGGTATTTCTGAGCTTGGTTTGATCGGTCGTGGTGAAGATGCTGAAATTACGACGTATCTTGAAAAAGCTATGACATCTGAATTACAGGGAAATGTTATTGATCTTTGTCCAGTGGGAGCTTTAACTTCAAAACCTTATGCGTTTCATGCCCGTCCATGGGAATTGGTAAAAACGGAATCGATTGATGTGATGGATGCGCTTGGTAGTGCTATCCGTATTGATAGCCGCGGCCGTGAAGTTATGCGGATTATGCCGCGTACAAATGAAGATGTAAATGAGGAATGGATCTCTGATAAAACGCGTTTTATTTGGGATGGATTACGGACTCAGCGGCTTGATAAGCCATATGTACGCAAAGATGGAAAGCTTCAACCTGTCAGTTGGACAGAAGCTTTTGCAAAAATCAAAATGGTAATCTCTAAAATTTTTCCAGAAAAAATTGGAGCCATTGCGGGGGATCTTGCTTCTGTTGAAGAAATGTATGCCCTTAAAGCATTATTGAGCTCTTTGGGCTCAACGCTTTTTGATTGTCGTCAAAGAGGGGGGGCTTTATCGCCAGAGTTTGGGCGCTCGAGTTATATTTTTAATCCTACAATTGTAGGTATTGAACAGGCTGATGCACTGCTTATTGTGGGATCTAATCCACGTCATGAAGCAGCTGTTTTAAATGCGCGTATTTTAAAGCGCCAACGGATGGGCAATTTTCCTATTGCATTAATTGGAGAGAAAGTCGATTTACGTTATCCTTATTCTTACCTTGGATCTGGGAGTGATACATTAACGACACTTATTCGTGGAGAGGATGTTTTTTTTAATGTCTTAAAAGAAGCGAAGAGGCCCCTTATTCTTATCGGAGAGGGAGCGGTTTCAGGAAATGAAGGTTTATCTGTTTTAAAAAGTCTTGCTAAATTAGCTGATAATATTGGTGCTCTTAGTGAGACATGGAATGGGTTTGGGGTTCTTCATAATGCAGCATCAATTGTTGGAGGGTTGGACATAGGCTTTACTTCTAAGCTTGGGGTTGCAAATATACTTAAAACCTGTGAAGTTCTATTTTTGCTTGGTGCTGATGAACTAGAATTAGCCAATACAAAAGCTTTTACAGTTTATATTGGGAGCCATGGTGATAATGGTGCACATGCTGCTGACGTTATTTTGCCTGCATCTGCTTACACTGAAAAATCAGGGCTTTATGTGAATACAGAAGGACGTGTTCAAATGACAAATCGGGCTGGTTTTGCTCCAGGTGAAGCAAAAGAAGATTGGGCTATTTTGCGTGCTTTATCGGATATTTTAGGACAAAAGCTCCCTTTTGATTCTCTCTCTCAATTAAGGCAATGCTTGTTTAACGATTATCCACACCTTTGTGCTGTTGATGATATAGTGCCTTCTGATATAAGTGGTCTTAAGGCGCTTGGTTCAAAAATGGTTTCTCTCGAGAGTCAAGCATTTACTTCTATGGTTAAAGATTTTTATTTAACAAATCCGATAGCACGTGCTTCTGCTGTTATGGCTGAATGTTCATCTCTTGCAAAAAACCATGCTACACAAACAGTAAAGTAAGGGCAAAGGAAAAGGAATAATGATGTATGATTTCTTTATGACTTGGCTGTTGCCATTACTCATTATAATCGGAAAAACACTTCTTCTTTTGGTCGTTCTTTTGGTCTTAGTTGCTTATCTTCTTTATGCAGATAGAAAAATTTGGGCAGCGGTACAATTGCGTCGTGGACCAAACGTTGTTGGACCATGGGGTTTGTTACAGTCTTTTGCAGATTTAATTAAATTTGTTGTTAAGGAGCCTATTATCCCTGCAGGTGCAAATAAGGGTGTTTTTCTTTTAGCTCCTTTTGTTTCAGCGACACTTGCTTTATCAACTTGGGCTGTTATTCCTGTCAATGAGGGTTGGGAGGTTGCAAAGATTAATGTTGGCTTGCTTTATATTTTAGCCATTTCATCTCTTGAAGTTTATGGTGTTATTATGGGGGGATGGGCATCAAATTCAAAATATCCTTTCTTAGGAGCTCTTCGTTCGGCGGCACAAATGGTTTCTTATGAAGTTTCCATTGGTTTTGTGCTTGTGACTGTCATTTTAATAAGTGGTTCGTTGGATCTCACAACAATTGTTCATAAACAAAGTTCTGGAATTGGTACAACTCTTGGTCTTCCTTTTAACAGCTTTCTCGATTGGAATTGGTTGGTCCTTTTTCCAATGTTTATTATATTTTTTATTTCTGCGCTCGCAGAGACAAACCGTCCTCCATTCGATTTGGTGGAAGCAGAATCTGAACTTGTTGCTGGTCATATGGTTGAATATTCTTCAACGCCTTACATGCTCTTTTTTCTTGGTGAATATGTTGCGATTGTTTTAATGTGCGCATTAACAACTATTCTATTTTTAGGCGGTTGGCTGCCTCCTTTAGATGTTTGGTGGCTTAATTGGGTTCCTGGTATCATTTGGTTTGTTTTAAAAGTCTGTTTTGTATTTTTTTGGTTTGCTATGGTCAAAGCATTTGTTCCACGTTATCGCTATGATCAGCTTATGCGGCTTGGTTGGAAGGTTTTTCTTCCTCTCTCACTAGCAATGGTTGTGATAACTGCTGCTTTTTTAAAGTTTACGGATTTCGTTTAAGAGGAGATGTTACGATGTCAGGTTTTATTCAGGCGGCAAAGTCACTTCTTCTATTGGAATTTGTGAGTGCTTTTTTCTTAGCTATGCGTCAATTTTTTTCACCAAAACCCACGATTAATTATCCTTATGAAAAAGGTTTTGTATCTCAGCGTTTTCGCGGTGAGCATGCATTGCGTCGCTATCCAAATGGTGAAGAACGGTGTATTGCTTGTAAATTATGTGAAGCGATTTGTCCTGCTCAAGCGATTACAATTGAAGCTGGGCCACGGCGCAATGATGGTACACGTAGAACTATCCGTTATGATATAGACATGGTTAAATGTATTTACTGTGGTTTTTGTCAAGAAGCCTGTCCGGTTGAGGCTATTGTCGAAGGTCCAAATTTTGAGTTTGCGACGGAAACACGTGAAGAACTTTATTATGATAAAGAAAAACTTTTATTGAATGGAGATCGATGGGAGCGAGAAATTGCTCGAAATATATTGATGGATGCGCCTTATCGTTAAGTGTATCGTTAAATGAGGTGTCGGATATTTTTCCGATAAATTGTAATCTGGTATGAAGTTTATACCAATTGTTTGAATAATTAAGGAGAAGCCTATGCTAACAGATCTAGCGGCGGCATTTTTCTATTTGTTTGCTTTTATTATGCTAACAAGTGCAGTTATTGTTATTACAGCACGCAATCCAGTGCATTCTGTTTTGTTTTTAATCCTCGCATTTTTTAATGCAGCAGCTTTGTTTTTACTTGCAGGAGCAGAGTTTTTAGGGCTTATTCTGCTTGTTGTGTATGTTGGAGCTGTCGCTGTTTTATTTTTATTTGTCGTTATGATGCTTGACGTTGATTTTGCTGAGTTAAAGAGTGGAACTCTTCGGTATGCTCCTATTGGAGCTCTTATTGGTGTTATTATCGCTGTAGAATTGATTGTTGTTTTTATGAGTAGCTATTTTTCTCCAGTCTTGAGAACGCATGTTACCCAACCAATGCCAGATTTAGCGCAGCGAACAAATACACAAGCATTAGGTGATATTCTCTATACGGATTATGTTTTCTATTTTCAAATTGCTGGAATGATTTTATTGGTTGCAATGATTGGAGCTATTGTTTTAACACTTCGTCATAAATTAGGAGTAAAGCGGCAATCTATTGCGGAGCAAGTTTCTAGAACGGTAGAAAGTGCCATTGAAATCAAACAAGTTGAATCAGGCAAAGGTATGTAAGGGGGGCTATGCAGATGTATATTGATATTACATATTATCTCACTGTTTCTGCTTTAATGTTTACAATTGGTATTGCTGGAATTTTTCTCAACAGAAAAAATGTGATTATTATCTTGATGTCCATTGAGCTTATATTGCTTTCAGTTAATCTCAATTTTGTTGCATTTTCAGCATTTCTTCATGATCTCGTTGGTCAGGTATTCGCTTTATTTGTCTTAACCGTAGCAGCTGCTGAAGCTGCCATTGGTTTAGCAATTCTGGTCGTTTTTTTCCGTAATCGTGGTTCCATTGCGGTTGAAGATGTTAATGTAATGAAAGGCTAACCAGTGATGTATTATACGATTGTCTTTCTTCCGCTTTTGGGTTTTTTAATTGCTGCACTAGGTGGAAAAACGATAGGAGATCGTGCGAGTGAATTGATAACATGTAGCTTTATGGTTGTTGTTGCCATATTATCGTGGATAGTATTTTTCAGTACTGCACTTGGTCATATTCCAGCGATTGATGTATTGGTATTACATTGGATGACTGTTGGTGACTTAAGCTTTAATTGGGCTTTACATGTTGATGCATTAACAGCTGTCATGCTTATTGTTGTGAATAGTGTTTCGGCATTAGTGCATATTTATTCAATTGGTTATATGCACCATGACCCTTCAAGGTCTCGTTTTTTTTCTTATCTTTCTTTGTTTACATTTATGATGCTTATGTTGGTCACATCCAATAATTTGATTCAGATGTTTTTTGGATGGGAAGGTGTCGGACTTGCTTCTTATTTACTCATTGGTTTTTGGTTTCAGCGCGATTCTGCTAATAAGGCCGCAATGAAAGCTTTTGTAGTTAACCGTGTTGGAGACTTTGGTTTTCTCTTAGGAATCTTTAGTATTTTTGTTTTGTTCCAATCGGTTGATTTTGCCTCTATTTTTGTAAAAGCTGCCGACAAGAGCTTTATACAAAATATGACATTTTTAGATTGGCAATTTGATGGGCAGACGGCAATTACCATTACATGTTTTTTATTATTTATTGGTGCGATGGGAAAATCCGCACAATTTCTTTTACATACTTGGCTGCCTGATGCAATGGAAGGGCCAACTCCTGTATCAGCGCTTATTCATGCCGCTACAATGGTAACGGCTGGTGTTTTTATGGTTGCGCGTATGTCGCCAATTTTTGAACTTTCTTCGACTGCTTTGACCGTGATTATTATTGTTGGTGCAACAACAGCGTTTTTTGCAGCAACTGTGGGGTTGGTGCAGAATGATATTAAGCGTGTTATTGCTTATTCTACATGCTCTCAACTTGGTTACATGTTTGTGGCATTAGGTGTTGGAGCTTATGGCGCTGCTGTCTTTCATCTTTTTACGCATGCTTTTTTTAAAGCCTTATTGTTTCTTGGTGCAGGTTCTGTGATTCATGCTGTATCTGATGAACAAGATATGCGAAAAATGGGTGGGTTACGCAAACATATAAAGGTCACCTATTGGATGATGATGGTCGGGACCATTGCCTTGACCGGAGTTGGAATTCCAGGAACACTTTTCGGAACTGCAGGTTTTTTCTCAAAAGATGCGATTATAGAGTCTGCTTTTGCATCTCATAATATTGCTTCAGGATATGCTTTTTATCTTCTTGTTTTTGCTGCTTTTTTAACAAGTTTCTATTCATGGCGACTTATCTTTATGACATTCCATGGTAAACCACGGGCAACAGTTGATGTGATGCATCATGTTCATGAATCGCCTCCAGTTATGTTGATTCCACTCTTTCTTTTATCTATTGGAGCAATATTTTCTGGTGTCGTTTTCCAACCTTACTTTTTTGGTGACTTGTATAATGCTTTTTGGAAGGGAGCATTGTTTACAAGCAGCCATAATCACATTCTTCATGATGCCCACCATGTTTTTAATTGGGTAAAATGGTCGCCTTTTATAGCAATGATTCTTGGGTTTATGTTGGCTTATTTATTTTATATTGCGGCTCCTTCTCTTCCCAAGAAAATGGCGCGTATTATGCCAGGAGTGTATCACTTTCTTTACCAAAAGTGGTATTTCGATCAATTATATAACTTTTTATTTGTTCGTCCTACCTTTAGAATTGGTTCTTTTTTTTGGAAAGTGGGAGACGGTAAGATTATTGATGGTCTAGGTCCCAATGGTATTGCAGCGCGTGTTGTTGATATTACAAATAGAGTTGTTCGAATGCAAACAGGCTATCTTTACCACTATGCATTTGCAATGCTTATCGGCGTTGCATTGCTCATTACATGGATGATGATCGGGGGCGTAAACTAATGACCGATTGGCCTATTCTTTCTACGGTTACATTTTTGCCGCTTGTTGGTGTTCTTCTGATTTTGTTTATCAAAGATGATAGTGAAGTAGCACGCCATAATATACGTAATGTCGCATTTTTTACGACTCTATTTGTTTTTATTATTTCTTTAATTATTTGGATAGGATTTGATTCTAGCAACCAAAATTTTCAAATGGTTGAAAAATCCAGTTGGTTAGGGGGTGGTATTAGCTATCATATGGGGGTCGATGGTATTTCTATTCTTTTTGTTGTTCTCTCGGCTTTTCTTTTGCCTTTCTGTATTTTAGCAAGTTGGGAGAATGTTAAAGAGAGATTAAAAGCATATATGATTGCGTTTCTTCTTCTAGAAGTTGCGATTATTGGTGTTTTTTGTGCTCTTGATGCAATGCTATTCTATGTTTTTTTTGAAGGCAGCCTCATTCCAATGTTTATCATTATAGGTGTATGGGGAGGAGCACGTCGTGTTTATGCAAGTATAAAGTTTTTCTTATATACTCTACTTGGTTCAGTGCTTATGCTTGTTGCTCTTATGGTTATGTATTGGGAGGCTGGGACACTTGATATACCAACTTTACTCAATTATCAGTTTCCTGCTCATATGCAAATATGGTTATGGCTTGCATTTTTTGCTTCTTTCGCAGTTAAAATGCCAATGTGGCCAGTTCATACATGGCTCCCTGATGCTCACGTAGAAGCACCGACAGCGGGTTCTGTTATTTTAGCTGGTGTCTTACTTAAATTAGGTGGGTATGGTTTTCTTCGTTTTTCTTTGCCTATGTTTCCTATCGCTTCAGCAGATTTTGCGCCTTTTGTTTTCACATTATCGCTTATCGCTATTATTTATACATCACTGGTTGCACTTGTTCAAAGTGACATCAAAAAACTTATTGCATATTCCTCAATAGCGCATATGGGATATGTAACGATGGGTATTTTTGCTGCGAATGAACAGGGGATACAAGGGGCTATTTATCAGATGCTATCCCATGGAATTGTTTCAGCAGCATTGTTTCTTTGTGTTGGGGTTATCTATGATCGCTTGCATACACGTGAAATTTCAGCGTTTGGTGGTTTAGTGAATAATATGCCTAAATATGCTGTTGTTTTCTTAATTTTCACCATGGCAAATGTTGGTTTGCCTGGAAGCTCAGGATTTTTGGGTGAATTTTTAACCTTAATAGGTGTTTTTCAAGTAAATAAATTGGTTGTTGTTTTAGCAACAACAGGTGTTATCTTATCGGCAGCCTATGCCCTTTATCTTTATCGGCGTGTGGTTTTTGGTTCCTTGGATAAAGAGAATTTAAAAGTATTAATAGATCTTTCTTTAAGAGAAAAATTCCTCCTTTATCCAATGGTTATTCTTACAATATTCTTTGGTATCTATCCAACGCCTATTCTTAAGGCAACGGCGTTTTCTGTAGAAACCCTCATCAATAAACTGCACTAGATAAGGGAAGAATGCACATGCAAACTGAAATAATAGCGCAATTAGTCTTAATTCTTCCAGAGCTTTTAATTACATTAGGAGCTGTCGTGCTGCTTATGATTGGTGTTTATTCCAATACACGTGCTTCTTTAACAGTGACAGGTTTAGCCATAGCACTTCTTGTGGCAACCATTATTATTCTTATAATTTTTCCGAAAAATGGTTCATTTCAAACCAATGCGCTCGTTATCGATTCCTTTAGTCGTTATATGAAAATTTTAATGCTTATTGGTGCACTCTTTTCTCTTATCATGTCTGTTGGTTTTGCCAATGCACAAAAGTTTAATATATTTGAGTTTCCAGTACTTGTTCTTTTAGCAACCCTTGGAATGATGTTTATGATTTCAGCGGGTAATATGCTGTCGCTTTATATGGGGTTAGAGCTGCAATCTTTAGCTTTATATGTTTTAGCAGCGATTAATCGTAATAATGTAAAATCTTCTGAAGCCGGTATAAAATACTTTGTTTTAGGAGCATTATCTTCAGGGTTGCTTCTTTATGGTATTTCTTTGCTTTATGGTTTTACCGGTCAAATTGGTTTTCACGAAATTGCTCTTGCTTTAAAAGATAAAAATGTACAATTGGGGGTTATTTTTGGAATTGTCTTTATTTTAGCTGGTTTGGCTTTCAAAATTTCTGCTGTTCCGTTTCATATGTGGACACCTGATGTTTATGAAGGAGCGCCCACACCGATTACAGCATTTTTTGCTGGTGCCCCTAAAGTTGCTGCAATGGCTTTAATCATCCGTATTATTGTGGTGACCTTTATTCCCCTAGGGCGTGTTGATAACGTGATGCCTGCATGGCAACAAATTTTGGTGTTCATGGCGATTGCATCAATGATACTGGGTGCTTTTGCTGCAATCGGTCAGAATAATATTAAGCGCTTAATGGCTTATTCGTCGATCAGTCATATGGGTTATGCACTTGTTGGTTTATCTGCTGGAGATATGCTTGGGATAAAAAGCGTTATCCTTTATATGACTATTTATCTTGGAATGACGATTGGTTCATTTGCCTTTATTCTTGGAATGCGCTCTCAGAATGGAAATGTTGAAAATATTTATGATCTTTCAGGGTTAGCAAAGACGAATCCGTTTATGGCTGTTGTGATGACAATACAGCTTTTTTCTTTAGCAAGCATACCTCCTATGGCTGGTTTTTTTGGAAAGTGGTATACATTTTCTGCTGCTGTCCACGCTGGACTTACGCCACTTGCTGTCGTTGGGATGATAGCGTCTGTTGTTGGGGCTTTTTACTATTTGCGAGTCATTAAAATTATGTGGTTTGATGATGCAAAAGCGCATTTTGTTGCTTTATCGAAAGAGCTTCAATTTTGTCTTGGTCTTTCTGTATTCTTTATTTTATTTTACGCGCTTTTTGGAGTTTGGTTCGCTGAGCTAGCAGAAAAAGCAGCAACAGTATTGTTTTAATGAATATGGTTTATACTTTATCAGATTTTGCACAAAAACAGGGATACACTATTGAAGCGTACGATAGTGTTGATTCAACAAATCTCATTGCGCAACGAAAAGCGCTAACTGGTCATCAAGGTAATCTTTGGATTGTTGCACAAGAACAATCACAGGGAAGAGCAAGAAGAGGGAGGACTTGGTCTAGTCCAAAAGGGAACCTTTATTCTAGTCTTTTATTAATTGATGATATTGTTCATCAAACTGCAGCTCAACTTGGTTTTGTTGCTGGAGTAAGTGTGGCAGAGGCAATAAAACAATTGATAAAAGAGGAAAAGCAGACAAACAATATTGTGAGCTTAAAATGGCCAAACGATATTTTGCTCAGAGGAGAAAAAAGCTCTGGAGTTTTGCTTGAGATTTTTAAATTGTCATCACAACAATATGCCTTGGTTATTGGTATTGGAATAAATGTGAAATATAATTATGAAGATGCACCCTATTCCACTTCAAGCTTAAAGAATATCGGTTTGCGTATTGATGCAGAACAATTATTTACGGTTTTGACGGAGTGTTTTTCTAAAAATTACCTTCTTTGGAAACAACCAAAAGGATGTGAAATAATCCGAAAAAAATGGCTTTTATATTCCGCTCATCTTGGGAAACATGTCAAAGTGGTGAATGATGAAAAAGTCATTGAGGGTGTTTTTGATGGTCTTGATAGTGATTTTAACTGCATCATAAAGCAAAAAAATGGTCAGACAGCCATTATAACAGCTGGAGATGTTCATTTTGGTTCGGCTGCTTCTATTAATGCAGGTCGTTATTAAAAAATTATTTTATCATCAGATACCTTAATGATTTGGGAGATGTTTATGGTTGCAGCCAATAGATGTGAATTTGTTTTTTTACCTCTGGGAGGTGTAGGTGAAATAGGGATGAATTTAGCTGCTTACGGATTTGGTCCCCAAAATCTTCGTGAATGGCTGCTGGTTGATATGGGGATTAGTTTTGCTGGTTCTGAATTACCAGGTGTCGATCTTGTTTTGCCTGATATTCGTTTTCTAGAAAGTGAAAAACATAATATACGGGGTCTTGTTTTAACACATGCACATGAAGATCATTATGGGGCCGTTCTTGATTTATGTCCAAAGTTACAAGTGCCGATTTACTGTACGCCTTTTACGGCAGGATTATTGGAAACTAAAAAACAATTAGATTTTGAATCTCAAAAAATTTTACTCAATATTTTTCAAGCTGGTGATTGTTTTCAGGTAGGTTCCTTTGTTATAGAGGCTATAGCCGTTAACCATTCAATACCAGAATCTGTATCTTTAGCAATTACAACTTCTTTGGGGACTGTGATTCATACTGGTGATTGGAAAATTGATCATACTCCTTCACTCGGGGCTGTAACCGATGAAAAAAGATTTCGTGCTTTAGGCAAAAAAGGTGTTTTAGCATTACTTTGTGATTCCACAAATGCATGTCGGGATGGTATTTCTCCTTCAGAACAGCAAGTTCAAGCCAGTCTTTCAGAGATTATTTCCAAAGCTGAAGGGCGCGTTGCGATAGCAACTTTTTCTTCTAATATTGGTCGGATACGTTCTATTGCTCTTGCAGCTGAAGCTGCTGGACGTAAAGTGCTTGTCATTGGGCGTTCCCTTAAGCGAAGTATTATGGTTGCACAAGAGCTTGGTTATATGAATGGTTTAGCACCATTTGTAACGGAAGATGATTATGGCTACATCTCGCGAAAAGATCTTGTTTTAATTGTCACAGGGAGCCAAGGTGAGCCATGTGCTGCTTTAGCTAAACTGTCACGTGATGGAATGAAAAGTATTGCACTTTCCGCTGGTGATACCGTTATTTATTCATCACGAAGTATTCCAGGAAACGAAAAAGCGATTATTGAGGTACAAAATTGTTTCATTGATTTGGGTATTAAAATTATTACGAATGAAGATGCACTTGTTCATGTTTCAGGTCATCCCCGTCGTTCAGAACTTTTACAGATGTATGATTGGATAAAGCCACAAATACTTGTCCCTGTACATGGGGAAGCAATGCATCTTAAGGCTCAGGCAACTTTAGCACGTCAAGCGGGTATTAAAACTGTTATGGATATCAGAAATGGCCATATGTTACGTCTTGCACCAGAGTCTGTGAAGGTTGTTGATCAAGTTCCTGTTGGCCGCATCTATAAGGATGGTTGCCTAATTGGAGATGAAGATGAATTAGGAATTCGTGAACGCCGCAAACTAAGTTATGCTGGTCATGTTACTATTTCTCTCCATATAAATAGTAAGCATGAATTATTAGGGGATATAGGTCTAACAACATTCGGTTTACCTGAAAGTAATGGAAAGGGGGAAAGTTTAAAAGATATTCTTTTAGATATCGTAGAAAATACAGTTTATAATATCCCACGCATGAAACAGAAAAATAATGAACTTATTCGAGAGGCAACACGACGTGCAGTGAGAGCGGCTGTTCATGAAATTTGGCAAAAAAAACCTATCTGTACAGTTTTTTTACATCGGTCAAAATAAAAAAACTTTCCTATTACGTTATTTAAAAAGAGAAGAGCATTTTTATTTTATTGCTAAATAAGAAAAATAGAGAATAAAGCACAATAAATTTTTAAATGATAAGATCGTTATATTTGCAAGTATTCAGAATGCGGCTATAGATGAATAGAGGGTGTGATAAATTGTTCCGATATGATAGGTCTGATTAGGAGTTAATTATTTCAATGCGTCTTTCTCAATATTTCCTTCCACTTTTAAAAGAGAATCCTAAAGAAGCAGAAATTGTTTCTCATCGCTTCATGTTGCGCGCTGGAATGATTCGACAACAAACATCAGGGATTTATTCTTGGCTTCCTTTGGGAAAAAAAGTGCTTGATAAAGTTTGTAAAATTATTCGTGAAGAGCAAGAACGTGCGGGTGCAATAGAAATATTGATGCCTACAATTCAGTCTGCTGATCTTTGGCGTGAAAGCGGTCGTTATGATGATTATGGTTTGGAAATGCTCCGCATTAAAGATCGTCAAAAGCGTGATTTACTTTATGGTCCAACCAATGAAGAGATGGTAACAGATATTTTTCGCTCTTATGTTCGTTCTTATAAAGATCTTCCGCTTAATTTATATCATATTCAATGGAAATTTCGTGATGAAATTCGTCCACGTTTTGGTGTGATGCGAGCACGAGAATTTTTAATGAAAGATGCTTATTCTTTTGATCTTGATTATGAAGGCTCTGAAACATCTTATAATCGTATGTTTGTTGCTTATTTACGCACTTTTTCTCGCCTTGGCTTAAAAGCAATTCCTATGCGTGCAGATACAGGTCCAATAGGGGGGAAACTCAGTCATGAATTTATCATTTTGGCTGAAACAGGAGAGAGTGCTATCTTCTGTGATAAACAATTTCTTGAACTTACCGTTCCTGATAGTTCAATTGATTTTAGTGATAAAGCTGTTTTAGATGATATTGTTAAGCAATGGACATCTTTTTATGCAGCAACGGAAGAAATGCATAATGAAGAGGAGTGGGCTAAAGTTTCTGATCATAATCGTCTTTCAGCGCGTGGTATTGAAGTAGGGCATATTTTCCACTTTGGTACTAAATATTCCGCTCCAATGGGAGCAAAAGTTATGGGACAAGATGGAAAAGAGCATGTGGTCTCTATGGGATCTTATGGTATTGGGCCTTCGCGTCTTGTTGCGGCCGCTATTGAGGCTTCTCATGATGAAAATGGTATTATTTGGCCAAAGTCGATGGCACCGTTTGATTTTGGGATTATCAATATGAAGCCCGATGATGAAAAATGCACACAGGCATGTGAGTTTCTCTATCAGGGATTAAAGAAGGTTGGTTTTGATCCGTTATTAGATGATAGAAATGAACGTCCTGGATCAAAATTTGCAACAATGGATTTGATTGGTTTGCCAACGCAAATCATTGTTGGTCCTAACAGCATTGCACAAAATGAAGTTGAAATTAAAGATCGAAAAACAGGAATAAAAAAATCTCTAAAGGTTGAAGATGTGCTCAGCCAACTTTCTATAATTTAATAGGAAATATTATGAAGAGGCTGAAAAACAAATGCTTTTCATCTTATGAGTGGATGATCGCTTTTCGTTATATGATTCCCAATAAAAAACATGTCGTTGCATCTGTTATTTCAATTATTTCTCTTATTGGGATTATGTTGGGCGTATTTGCTCTGGTTGTTGTTATGGCGGTGATGAATGGCTTTCGTACAGAACTTCTCAATCGTATTCTTGGTATGAATGGGCATCTTATTATTCAAACAGTTGATTCTGGTTTTTCTGATTATAAGACTCTTATTTCTTCTTTAGAAACTACAAATGGTGTGAAGTTTGCTTTACCTGTTATTGAAGGTCAAGCGCTTGTTCAAGGTGAAGTTCAAGGTGGCTCTGGCGCGTTAGTTCGTGGTATGCGCAAACAAGATCTAGAAAAGCTTAAAACAGTCTCTCAAAACATTAAATTAGGATCGATTTCTCGGTTTGATCAAGAAGAAGGTGTTGCAATTGGAAGTGGCTTAGCAGAAAAATTAGGACTGACAGTTGGAAGAGATATTCGTATTATTACTCCAGATGGTGATGAGACTCCTTTTGGCGTTACCCCACGTGTGAAAGCTTATAAAGTCGTTGCTATTTTTGAAGTTGGTATGTCTGAATATGATTCAATATTTATCTTTATGCCTCTCCATGAAGCACAAATGTTTTTTAATTTGGGAGATAAGGTTCAGTCTTTAGAATTATTTCTAAATGATCCTGATGCTGTTGATCAAATAAAACCTGTTGTAGAAAAAGCAGTTGATCAACAGGTCTATTTAATTGATTGGCGTACACGCAATCAGGCTTTTTTTTCAGCCTTACAGATTGAACGAAATGTTATGTTTTTCATTCTTTCTCTGATCGTTCTTGTTGCTGCTTTAAATATTATTTCAGGGCTGATTATGCTTGTAAAAGATAAAAGTCATGATATTGCAATTTTACGCACGATGGGGGCTCAACAGAGTGCGATTTTGCGTATATTTATCATTACAGGAATGATGATTGGTTTTATTGGAACTATATTGGGTTTAGTTTTAGGTGTTATCGCGACTGCGAATATTAATCATATCCAAGATTTTATATCTTGGTTATTTAATGTCGACGTTTTTAATCCTCAACTTTATTTTTTAACAAAATTGCCTGCACAAATTGAGTGGAAACAGACCGTCTTGGTTGCTATGATGGCTTTATTCTTGTCGTTTCTTGCTGCTCTCATTCCGGCATGGCGTGCTGCTAAGCTAGATCCCGTACAAGCTTTGAGGTATGAATAATGACAGCTATTTTAGAGCTTGTAGAGATTGAAAGACACTTTTTCGAGAGTCATAAGCCTCTCATTGTTTTAGATAAAGCCAATTTTATTCTTAATCGTGGAGAGCTTGTCGCACTTGTTGCACCATCTGGTGCTGGAAAATCAACACTTCTTCATATTGCTGGATTATTAGAAAAACCAACAGCTGGTGATGTGATGTTACGGGGTGTTTCTTGTGCAAAGCGCTCTGATAGTGAGCGAACAGCTATAAGACGAAATGATATTGGTTTTGTTTATCAATTTCATCATTTACTTCCAGAGTTTACGGCGTTAGAAAATGTCATGATACCGCAAATGATAGCAGGATTAAAAAAATCCATAGCAGAAGATCGTGCGCGCAAATTATTAACGTATCTGCGTATTTCTCATCGTGCGAACCATCGTCCCTCAGAGTTATCGGGAGGAGAACAACAACGTGTTGCTATTGCACGTGCAGTAGCAAATGGCCCTTCGGTTCTTTTGGCTGATGAACCTACAGGAAATCTTGATCCAGTAACTTCAGCTTATGTCTTTCAAGCTTTATCTATCCTTGTTCGTCAGTCTGGTCTTTCTGCTCTTATTGCAACACATAATTACGCTTTGGCTAAGCAAATGCATCGTCGAATTACACTTAAAGAACAAAAGATTATAGAACTTCCTTAAAGCAAGGTACAAATTTTTACGACTAATTGAATAGTTTATATTACTTTATTCAAGGAGATTTTTTATGACAGTTTTTGTCGTTGACAAAAATCAATTAGATGCTCGTCGTCGTCGATTGATTTTTCGTGCATGGCATCGCGGTATTCGTGAAATGGATCTCATTTTTGGACATTATGTCGATGCTCATATCACTGAGATGAATGATAGAACGCTCTCTGAGCTTGAGTATATTATGTCTTTTGATGATCGTGATTTACTCACATGGATTACTGGAGAAATTTTGCCCCCCTCTGAAGTTGATAGTCCACTTTTCCGTGATATTGCCAATTATCGTACTTGCTTAAGTTATTAATCCCGATGCCTATATTTAAAAAAATTGTTATTCCCAAAAATAATTCTGTTCGTATGATTTTAGATGGCGTTACTGATGGATTTGAAGCCTTTGCGCTTGCTAAATTAAGTTCAGAAATTGCACAAGGTAAACCGCTCATCTATGTTGTCCGTGACGGAACAAAAATTGCGTATTTACAACAAGTTTTAAATTTTATTGAACCCAATTTACCCGTACTTCAATTTCCTGCATGGGATTGTTTGCCTTATGATCGCGTATCACCAGGAATTGCTGTTATGGCACGTCGACTATCAACATTGGCACACATAGCAAATTTACGGAAAGATCCACATCCTGCAATTATATTAACTACAGCAAATGCAATTATGCAAAAGTTGCCTCCTCGTGAAATGATAGAAGCTCAGCTTATTCACGCACGTGTTGGCCAGCGTAATAACATGGGAAATCTTATTCAATTTCTAGAAACCAATGGTTTTGAACGTGTTACGGTTGTCCGTGATGTTGGTGAGTTTGCTGTAAGAGGAGGAATACTTGATATCTTTTCTCCGATGGATGTTGAACCTTTACGTCTTGATTTTTTTGGAGATACCCTAGAAAGTATCCGCGTATTTGATCCAGAAAGTCAAAGGACAACAGGCCAAAAAACTGAACTTTTATTACAGGCAATGAGTGAGGTTGTTCTTACACCAGAACGCATCAGCCGTTTTAAAAGCAATTATACCCGTACATTTGGTGTATCACAAAAAAATAACATGCTTTATGAAGCAATTTCTCAAGGTCGGCGTTTTGTTGGTATGGAACATTGGCTTCCATTTTTTTATGAAAACCTTGATAGCTTGTTTGACCATTGTGGCAACTTAGCGATAGTTTTTGAACATCTCATAGAAGAAGTCTTCATTGAGCGCTATCATCTTATTGAAGACTATTATAATGCGCGCAAAGAGCGCGAAAATGATAAAGAAAATTCTACTTCTTATCATCCAATAGACCCTAGTCTTCTCTATTTAACGCCAGAGCGTGTTTTAGAATGTGTGCAACAATCTTCACAGCGTATTGATTTTTCGCCTTTTAATATTCCACAAAGTTTGGAACAAACTGTTATTCACGCACATGTTAAACAGGGATATGATTTTGTAAAAGAGCGTAATGCGCAGGAAAAAAACGTTTTTTCAAGTGTTATTGATCACATCGCATCTTTACGCGCTGCGGGCAAAAAAGTACTTTTAGCGTGTTGGAGTGAAGGATCTCTGAATCGTTTAGTACAAGTTCTCGACGAGCATGGATTGAAAAAAATAGATGTTGCAAAATCTTTGCAAACTGTCAAAGCAACACCTCGAGATCGCATATTAGCAGCTGTTATCATGATAGAACATGGTTTTGTGGCTGAAGATTTGGCTATTATAGCAGAGCAAGATATCCTTGGCGATCGTTTTATAAGATCGCCAAAGCGGCGTAAGAATAATACAAATTTTATTTCTGAAGTTTCTGCTTTAAATTCTGGTGATATTGTTGTGCATATCGACCACGGTATTGGCCAATTTGTTGGTCTTAAAACCATCACAACCACTGGAATTTTACGAGATTGCCTTGAAATTAAATATGCTGGAGGTGATCTCCTCTTTTTACCTGTTGAAAATATTGAGCTTCTCTCACGTTATGGCTCAGAAGGAACAGAGGTAACGTTAGATAAATTAGGAGGTGTTGCTTGGCAAGCACGTAAAGCTCGGCTTAAAAAACATTTATTGGAAATGGCAGGGCAATTAATCCGTATAGCTGCAGAGCGTATGACTCGTGCTGCGCCTGCTTTACTTCCACCAATTGGATCTTTTGATGAGTTCGTTGCTTGCTTTCCCTATGAAGAAACGGAAGATCAAATGAATGCAATTGATGCTGTTTTGGATGATCTAGCCTCAGGCAAGCCGATGGATCGCTTGATATGCGGTGATGTTGGTTTTGGAAAAACTGAAGTAGCCATTCGAAGTGCTTTTGTTGCAGCATTAAATGGATATCAGGTTGCGGTTGTTGTACCAACAACTTTGCTTTCACGTCAACATTACAAAACATTTATTTCGCGTTTTCAAGGATTACCGGTTAAAATTGGACATGCTTCAAGGCTTGTAAAAGCGAAAGAACTTGCACGAGTAAAAAAAGGTGTTTCAGATGGTACAATCGATATTGTCATTGGAACCCATGCATTATTAAGTGGTGCAGTTAATTTTTTACGATTAGGCCTTCTTATCATTGATGAGGAACAACATTTTGGTGTCAAACATAAAGAGCGTTTAAAAGAGCTTAAAAGTGATATTCATGTTCTCACACTTTCAGCAACTCCCATACCACGCACTTTAGGGTTAGCTTTATCGGGTGTACGTGAACTTTCATTGATAACAACACCCCCCATTGATAGAATGGCGGTTCGTACTTTTATTTCACCCTTTGATGCACTTGTTATACGAGAGACCCTGCTTCGAGAATATTATCGTGGTGGACAAAGTTTCTATGTTTGTCCTCGTATTTCTGATCTGGCTTTTGTAGAAGAATATCTCAAAACACATGTGCCAGAACTGAAATTCGTTGTGGCTCATGGACAAATGCCGGCTGGACAACTTGATGATATCATGAATGCATTTTATGATGGACAATATGATGTGCTGCTCTCAACAACCATTATTGAATCGGGGCTTGATATTCCAACAGCCAATACCCTAATTGTGCATCGTGCTGAGATGTTTGGCCTTTCTGCCCTTTATCAGTTACGTGGTAGGGTAGGGCGTTCAAAACAACGTGCTTATGCTCTCTTTACATTTCCTGCTGGTAAAGTCTTAACAGCTGCTGCCGATCGCCGTCTTAAAGTTTTACAATCTCTTGATACCTTAGGGGCCGGGTTTCAATTGGCAAGCCATGACATGGATATCCGCGGTTCAGGCAATTTTTTAGGTGAACAGCAATCGGGGCATATCAAAGAAGTTGGATTTGAACTCTATCAAAAAATGCTTGAAGAAGCTGTTGCTGAATTAAAAGATGGAGAGCTAAATGAAGATAATCAATGGTCTCCTCAAATTTCACTTGGTACAACAGTGATGATACCAGAAAGTTTCGTGCCTGACTTATCATTACGTATGGGACTTTATCGTCGTTTAACAGAACTTGATGATTTAGAACAAATTGATGAATTTGCAGCGGAGTTAATTGATCGCTTTGGTCCTTTACCCCTTGAGGTTCAACACCTTCTTAAAGTCTTTTATATCAAAACATTATGTCGAAAAGCGCATGTAGAGAAATTAGATACAGGACCAAAGGGGATTGTTATACAGTTTCGTAATAACTATTTCGCAAATAGTGTTGCTCTTGTTCAGTGGGTTGGAAAACAAGGTTCGATGGCAAAAATTCGTCCAGATCAAAGTATCGCTCTTATTCGTAATTGGTCCACAGCGGATGAAAGGCTTGTTGGAGCAGCGAATATTATGACACAGCTTGTCGAAATGGCAGAACAACATTCTGTTTAAAAAATATCTTTATTATTTCAGAACTATTACTTATTTTTATAAAATTATTCTATAAAAACAAAAAGTTATTGATTTTGTATAAGAATAAAATTTAAGTTTATAATAAAGAGCCATTATATATTTATTTGGTTTTTATTATATACGTATTGATATAATGAAGGAAATAGATTAGACGGTTTAACCGCATTAAATAGCACTTTCAATATAATAAGCTAATAAGCTCCTGTAAATTTTTTAGAAAGAATTTAGGTAAAGATAGCATGCTTTCTTCATTACAAAAGTGTCTAACTATCGTTTTTTTGTTACTCACTTTAATATATGGCGTAAAAAACGCTTATGCTGAGTTATCTTCTGATGAACAATACCAACATTTAAAAAACAAAAGAAAGAATATTAAAGAGAGCATACAATTTATTGAAGAAAGTATATCTCATTTGGATATTTGGGAAAAAAATATTTCTAAAGCAGAATACTATGAGCGTTTACAGGAACGGAATAAGTTATATAAAAAACTGAAAACTCTGAAGGATGAATATTATAATCTTGGTTCGAAATTACAGGATCTAGCTGAAAAAAAACAAAAAATTATCTCTAGAATACATATAGCGAGAGAGTATGAAGTAGGGGAGTATGAAGAAAAGTTGATTAAAGCAAAAGATTATTTAAAAAAAACTCAAACGTTTAATGAATGGGGAATGAATGAGAAAAGTGGAGGTGATGATGAGATAATGAAAAATTATCTCATATTTATTATTGCTTGCAATACGTTAGCGGATATATTGCAAAGTGATATAGGTGCTATTTTGCGCAAAGATTTTGATTGGAAAGATAAAGATTTTAGTTGGGCTAAAGGCGCAAATAATTCAATAAGTCCTAGTTTAGTCAGGGATATTAAAGAATTACTAACAGATGGCTCTTATAGTTATGAAAAACAAATATTTGACGATATAAAAAATAGTCTTACAGAAGATAATTGGTTTGTAAAAAGTGCACCTAAGCTTTGTAATACCATTAAAGAAGTACATAATATAATGCTTCCAAACAAGAAAAAGAATATTATAGATCGTATGCGTTCTCATGTTGAAGAATTATTCAATTAAAAAATTAATTATACAAATACAGAGAAATTAAGATAATATACTAAATAATAGTTTAAATATGTTAGTAAAATATATTTTAATTTTTTGTTTTTATCATTATTTATAATAAAGTAATTTATACACATAAGATATTATCTATTATTCTTATCATATAAGCTTTAATATATATATTAAATAATAAACTCATATATCTTTTTTATGTTTTCTTTTTATGCATGATTTTTTGTGCTTGTAGTTTTTTATTTTTATCTGTTTAATTATTTTAATGACGATACATTTCATATCTTAAATCTTGTTTTATTAATACGATAAGAGAGATGTTTTATAGCTCTAAGTTGTGTTATATAGGAAAACAAAATGATATTTTGAATTCATTTTTTCTTAAAACTTAAATCATTAACGATTTATATCTTTGATGTTGTAAAAGATGAAAAGAATTTATCATTTTAGTAAATTATTTTATTTGAGAAATAACTTAAAATAAATTGATAAAAGCTATATTTTTTATTCATGTTATAAAGCTGAGAGATGATATTTGTACAGAAGTGCAATAATAGATGTATAATATATGAGCATAAATTTATTATGGCTTTAGGCACGTGAGATGATTCATAGGGGGAATCCCTTTGTTCAGTAGTTTTATCTATAAAACTAACTCTGCTTGTGATGTACAAGTGGATAAATTTTATTGATTCAATATAAGAGAGGTTTGCGCTATTAGGATCTTTCATACAATATAGAAATAGAAAAAAGATAAATTATTATTATAAATTAATATGTTATTATATTTTAAGAAAGTTTATTATAAATAAAATATTTTCAGCAGTTATAGATTTTCTCTCTAAGAAAATGTGTTGTTTAATTAAGAAAAAAGCACTTCTTTAGTAGCGTATTTTTAAACTAAACTGTTTAGTTAAACGCTATAGAATATAAAATTTTTATTACAAAAGCGTATCACCATTGTTTTGTAAACAAGGGCAGAAATTTTAGACAATCAATGGTTTTAATTCATCAAATGTTTCAATAATACCGTAGATGATTTTGTTTTTGTGTATCACACGAGGCACATAAGGAAAACTGTAAAACTTATCTGATATTTTGGAGCTTAATGCATTGCAACACCTGTTGCTAATGTTCTATAAGCTTAACATGAAGAGTAATAAATGTAAAAATTTTAATTAGTAAGTTTTTTAGAGTAGTATCAGAGTTTATTTTAATTAACATTGCAATATTGATTCGTTTGTGTAATCTTAGTTTAAATGCACAGAGGTGTTTTATGGATAGATTGCATCAAATACCAATGTGATGAAGAGGGGAAATGATATGAGTGTATAAAAATTAGAATGGCTCGTCGTATTTTTTCTCTAAATTTAACTTTTTTTTTATATTGAAGTAAAAATAGTAAAATTAATTGTTATTTCATTATAATTTAATAAATTAAGTTGGAATTATATTTAATATTTTTTTGAAGTTACTTAAGAGCGCGTTGAAAGGATTAACTTAATCATGTCGCATAAAAATGTTTATTCTGCTGTTTCAGTATTAGTTGGAGCTGCTGCCCTTTTTCTTATAGCTGGTATTTCTGCAAATGCGCAAACTTTATCACAAGGTTGGTACAAAGTTTGCAGTAAGCAGCATGATGTTGATATTTGTAATACAATGAATACTGTATTATCGAATACGGGACAACCTTTAACGGCTTTTAATCTTGTTGAAATAAAAGGGAAGCAAAATGAGAAACGTATAGGTATTCAAGTACCTACAGGTCGTTTTTTGCCAGAAGGTGTTCACATTAAAATTGGTGACGAGTTCTCTAAAAAAATTCCTTATATTATTTGTAATGGACCAAGTTGTATTGCTAATGATGTCTTAGATGATAAGCTTATAGCAGCTATGAAAAGTGGTACAAAAATGGTTGTAACCACAGTTAATTTCCGTGGTTCAGCTAATCCTATTGAGTTTTCTCTTAATGGGTTTACAGCAGCCTATACCGGTCCTGGTATGGAGGAAAAAGATTTTCAACAAGAACAAATAAAGCTGCAGCAAGCCATTCAATCAAAGCAAAAAGAAATTGAAGAGCGTATGCGGGATGAGCAAGAAAAAGCAAAACAAAAGTAATAAACCCACACCATAGAAGTTGGTCAAAACGTCTTCTATAATTGTTTATTTGAACCGCCACAATTTTCTGTGGCGGTTTTTTTAATCCTTAATTTTTCGAAAGAATTCTGCGTTTCCACCAACCAATACGTTCAGTTTTGGAAGAATCATTAGGCGTTGATGAAATAACAACGGGTTGATTAATTGTTTCTTCAATTTGGGAAGAAGAGGTTTCGATAACTTTCTCCATCTCGATTACAGTTTCTTGCTCTAATATTTTTTGTATTTGCGTTGTCTCTTTAGAAGATGATTTTTTACGTGTTCCACGTGTTGATTTTTTACTCTTTTCAAGAGCTTTATCTTCTACCTCATGAACAGCTTTGTCTGCTTTTTTTGTTTTAGTTTTATGCACCGAACTGGTTGTAGGTTTTTCTTCAAGAGATTTTTGTTCTGCAATATTTTGATCATTCTCTAAAAAAAGTTGATTTTCTACTACTTTTGAAGAACGTGTTTTACGTTTTTTAGGTTTAATACTTGTATCATTTTTTTCAGATTCACTCTGTTGTTGTATATCTAGAGCTTGTGTATTATTCTTTGTTTCTTCAAGTTCAAAAGATTTAGCAGGTGAAACACGACGTTTGCGATGCGCTGCTTTAATTTCTGCTAAAGCTTGCTTAGCAAAATCTCCCACTGGTTCTGCATAAGGAACGCGAATCTGATGAAAACTATTATCTTGATTGCGTCGACCACCACGACGTCCTCGACGACGTCCTCGACGATAAGAATCATCATTCAAGGTATCTTCTTTTTTATGAACGTTGGAGAGAGAATGATCAGTAATTTCACCGTGACGATTTTTGCGCCGACGCTTTTGGTTTGTTTCAATGGGAGAAGGATTTTCAATAGATTCACTTTTTATGAAAACAGAATCTTCAATTTCTTGCTTATTGTCATCTTCCAATGAAGATTGAAAAATTCTCTCTGCTATTGAGCCTTTAGAAATAACAAGATGTTGTGTTCCAATACTATCATCTGCTTCAATACTAATATTAAGTTTAAAGCGAGCTTCTAAATTAACAAGAATATTGCGTTTATGATTTAATACATAAAGCGCTGTTGCTACGGGGGTGCGCACGATAATATTATGTTGCGAATTATGAAGAAGATATTCTTCAATTGAGCGCATGACATGTAACGCAATTGATGATTCAGAACGTATATTTCCTGTTCCTGCGCAATGTGGGCAGGGCTGTGTCGTACTTTCTAAAACCGATATGCGAATACGTTGACGACTCATTTCTAAAAGGCCGAAGTGTGAAATATGACCTACTTGAATACGAGCACGATCATTTTTTAAACAATCTTTTAATTTTTTTTCGACCAGCTTCACATTGCGTTCTTCAAGCATATCAATAAAATCAATCACAATTAAACCAGCAAGGTCACGCAAGCGTAATTGACGCGCTACTTCTTCAGCAGCTTCAAGGTTAGTTTGTAAGGCTGTCTTTTCGACAGAGAATTCTTTCGTAGAGCGGCCAGAATTTACGTCAATAGCAACAAGTGCTTCTGTTTGATTAATAACAAGATAACCACCAGATTTTAAAGAAACCTGTGGTTGCAACATTTTATCAAGTTGAATTTCAATATTATTTCTTGCGAAAATGGGCGTAGGATCACGGTAAGGTTGCACAACTTTTGCATGACTTGGCATGAGCATACGCATAAAGTCTTTCGCTTCACGATATCCTTGGTCTCCAGAGACAAGAATTTCACTAATGTTCTTATTGTAAAGATCTCGTATAGAACGCTTGATGAGATTGCTTTCTTCATGGACAAGGCATGGCGCCGTTGACTCGAGTGTCAAAGTGCGAATAGTATCCCATAACCGCATAAGATATTCATAATCACGTTTAATTTCAGCTTTTGTTCTATTGGCACCAGCGGTTCGTAAGATAACGCCCATACCTTTTGGAACGGCTAATTCTTTTACGATTTCTTTAAGACGCTTACGGTCTTGTACGTTCGTAATTTTTCGTGAAATACCACCACCACGTGCTGTGTTGGGCATTAGAACAGAGTAACGACCAGCTAGAGATAGATATGTTGTAAGGGCAGCACCTTTATTACCACGCTCTTCTTTGATAACTTGTACCAACAAAATTTGACGTCGTTTAATGACTTCTTGAATTTTATACTGGCGCCCTTGTTTTCTTTGATAAATCGGGAGCTCTTCACGGATGTCCTCAGCACCGACCATTTCAATCTCATCATAAGAGATATTGGCATTTAATGATTCTTCTGTATTATCAATTATTATCGCTTCAGATGTGATATCATTTTCAATATCGGCTGCTATAACATTGTTTTTTTCACTTTTTTTTGTTCTTCTGGAGCGTTTTTTATTTTTAGTTGCTTCTTCCGTAAAGGTATCTACAGAATTTTCTCCTACAGCTTCTTTTTCTTCTTCTTCAAGAAGAGCAAGGCGATCAGCAATAGGAATTTGATAATAATCAGGATGAATTTCAGAAAATGTTAAAAAACCATGCCGGTTTCCACCATATTCAACAAAAGCCGCTTGGAGAGACGGTTCTACACGCGTAATACGTGCGAGATAAATATTCCCCTTGAGCTGTTTTCTATGTTCTGATTCAAAATCAAGTTCTTCAATTTTGTTGCCGTGAACAACAACAACACGTGTTTCCTCCGGATGGGAGGCATCTATAAGCATTTTGTTTGACATAAGTTAATATCCTGAAGGCGACATGCACAATTTTATTCAAACGAATGCTATAACTATTCGTAAATATAAAAGGCTGTCTGCCATAAAAGGGAGGTACCAGAAAAACAGGACGGAACACCACGTGCAAAGGCATGACTGCATTTACACCATTTCTCATCATTATTTCCATCTGTTTTTTATGACTCATATTTCTTAAAAGTCTCCGGTAAAATAATCTTTAAAACAGTTCGGATATCCGAACCAACGAATCTTAAGTAATGCAATCCTAATGTTACAACATAGAAATTTTTCATCCATAAAAAAGTCTCAACGCATAATAGACAAAAAACTTCTAAAGACAACTTAATATGAGTTACAGATAATTTAGATGACTATTATCAGCTAGGAAGCATAAATATTCTTTTATGTTGATATCATGCGTTTGGCAAGTAACAATGTAAATCATGTATAATTATAATATCTTTATGACCTTAATTTCGTTTTGAGGTGTTTATTTAGCTTTTATTGAAAAATAGATAATAAATTGGTGTATCGTTTTATGTAACCAAGATAAATTATTACAAAGGTAATGTAGAGTATTTTGCTTATGATAAGAGTTTTTTTTACCAAAAAGCTGAAAACAGCTTATGGGGATGTTATTGTGTTCGTCACATACTTTTTATTATCTTTTTTGCTACTCCAAACCAGTCTTCAAGCCGCAGATCCTCTGAGACTTATTAATTTTCGAACCATTGGTGATAGTGTTCATACGCGTATTATTGCGGTTTTTAATTCAAAACCAAATGTTCGTTTACAGATTTTGGACAGGCCAGCACGTTTGGTTATCAATTTACCTACAATTGACTTTTCGATGCAAAATACGCCTTTAAAGAAAAGGAATACATTATCCGTTATGCTTTCAGATGTGCGTTATGCTTTCTCTGACATACAGACTTCACGCATTGTTTTGACAAGTAAAACGGCTTTTGTAGTTGAAAAAAATGTCGTAAAAAATTTAAATAATGGTTTATGGCAGTTGCTGATTGATATTCGTAAAAGTACACAAGAAAAATTTGATGAGATATTAAAAAAACAGCAAAGGATCAATTTTGATACAAAAACACAGTTAATGCCAGCATATAATTTCCGTGTTGTTCTTGATCCTGGTCATGGTGGTATTGATGGTGGTGCGCGGGGGGTTACTGGAATTTTAGAAAAAGATGTGACTTTAGACTTTGCGCGTGCATTGCGAGACGAATTACAAAAGGATTCTCATATTACCGTTGCTTTAACACGAGATTCCAATATTTTTTTAAGACTAAGTGAAAGAGTTAAAAAAGCGCAAGAGTTTGATGCTGATCTTTTTATATCTATTCACGCGGATACGATTGATCTACATTCTCTTCGCGGTGCCACAGTGTATACCATATCAGACAAAGCCTCTGATGCCATTGCAAAATCTTTAGCTGAAAATGAAAATAAAGTTGATTTGCTTGATGGTTTGCCTGCAGATGAAACGCTCGAAGTTACAGATATTTTGATGGATCTTACACGACGTGAGACACATACATTTTCGGTTAATTTTGCAAATAGTGTTATTTCAAGTTTATCAAAGAATCATATTAACTTGATTAATAACCCACATCGTTATGCTAATTTTCAAGTTTTAAGAGCTTCAGATATACCCTCAGTCTTGATAGAGATAGGTTATTTATCCAATAAAGAGGATGAAAAGTTATTAAATGATCCTCATTGGAGAAAACAAATGGCAGCCTCTATTGCTCATTCTATTCGTCAATTTGCTGATTATAGGCAGAAAATGATACAGCCTCTTTAAATTTGTGAGAAAATAGAGTATCTATATGGGCTTCTAGTGTACCCTAGTATAAATAAAAGATAGAAAACGATTTCTCTTGATCTCAATCTTGTGGTGATATCCACTTGGTGTGTTTGAAGTAACGTATTTTTTCTTTAATTAATTCTTAAGAAAGCGATAGCCGTTTTTATGATGATTTTTTTAAGATATCTTCTTCGTTTTTTTATTGCTATTGGACTTTGTGGTGCAATAACGTGGGGTGTTATGACCAGTGGTCAAGCAAATGCACTCCCTGATTATGAAGTTCTTTCACTTTATGAGCCGCCGGTAATGACCCGCGTCCATGCTTCTGATGGCCGTCTTATGGCAGAGTTTGCAACAAAACATCGCCTCTATTTACCGATTCAATCAATACCAAAGCTTGTTATAAATGCTTTTATTTCGGCTGAAGACAAAAACTTTTATCATCATTTTGGTTTAGATCCTGAAGGACTTTCTCGAGCTTTGATCAATAATATTCGTAATATTGCTTCTGGAAGACGTCCAGAGGGTGCATCAACTATAACGCAACAAGTCGCTAAAAACTTCCTTTTAAGTTCAGAAACAACGTTAGAACGTAAATTTAAGGAAGCTATTTTAGCAATGCGTATTGAGAAAACTTATTCAAAAGATCATATTCTCGAACTTTATCTCAATGAAATTTATCTGGGGCGTGGCACTTATGGTATAGCAGCTGCTTCTTTGACCTATTTCAATAAATCCGTCAATGATCTGACGCTAGAACAATGTGCTTATTTGGCTGCTCTTCCAAAAGGACCAGCAAATTATGATCCATTTAAGAATACACAACGTGCTATTGATCGGCGTAATTGGGTTATAGACCGGATGATTGCAAATGGATATGTAACGCGTGAACAAGGTGAAAAAGCGAAAGCTAAACCTTTAGGAGCGACAATCCGTGGGAGTGATAGCTATGTTTTTGCGGCTGATTATTTTACTGAAGAAGTGCGGCGTCGTTTAATACATCGCTATGGGGCTAAAACACTTTATGAAGGTGGGCTTTCCATTCGTACAACGCTTGATCCGCATTTACAACTTATTGCGCGACGTGCTTTACACGATGGATTAATTAGATTTGATCATGCGCAAGGATGGCGTGGAGCTTATGCGCATATTGATGAGAAAGGGGATTGGGGGACAGAACTTGCAGATATCACAGGGCTAAGTGATGTTCCTGAATGGCGTTTAGCTGTTGTTCTTTCTACTAATCCCAACAAAGTAGAGATTGGTTTACAGCCACAGCGCGAAGCTTCAGGTATATTATCAAAAAAACGGGAAATTGCTGTTTTATCTGAAGCTGATTCAAAATGGGCACTCCATGTTGTAAAAGAAAATGGTTATCGAAAAACTGTTCAGAGCTTATCTCATGTTCTGCAAGTTGGGGATGTCATTTTTGTTGAAAAACTATCCAATACAAATAACACTTATCGTTTACAACAAATTCCAAAGGTTGAAGGTGCAATTGTTGCTATGGAACCTCATACAGGGCGCGTTCTTGCTATGGTGGGAGGATTTTCTTTTGCCGCATCTGAATTCAATCGTGCAACCCAAGCTTATCGCCAACCGGGATCTGCTTTTAAGCCTTTTGTTTATGCAGCAGCTCTTGATAACGGATATACACCAGCATCCGTTGTTTTAGATGGTCCCATTGAAGTTCGTCAATATAATGGTGAAGTTTGGCAACCCAAAAATTATGGAGGTACCTTTGCAGGACCTTCAACGTTGCGTTATGGTATTGAGCGTTCTCGTAATCTTATGACAATACGGCTTGCCAATGATATGGGAATGCCTCTTGTCGCTGAATATGCAGAACGCTTTGGGATCGTAGATAAATTGCAGCCTTATCTTCCCATGGCTTTAGGGGCTGGTGAAACAACAGTATTACGAATGGTTACAGCTTATTCAGTTATTGCCAATGGGGGACGCTCTATTAAGCCTTCTCTGATAGACAGAATTCAAGATCGTTATGGAAAGACAATTTATCGTCATGATGATCGTATTTGTGAAAATTGTAATACGAATTCATGGAATAATCAACGTGAACCCACATTGATTGATGAGCGAGATCAAGTTCTTGACCCTATGACAGCTTATCAGATTACCTCCATGATGGAAGGGGTTGTTCAGCGTGGTACTGCAGCACGTTTACGTTATCTTAATCGACATATTGCCGCTAAGACAGGAACAACCAATGACTCTAAGGATGTCTGGTTTATGGGATTTACTCCTGACATTGTCGTTGGTATTTTTGTCGGTTATGATCAACCAGCTCCGTTAGGATATAATGGAACAGGAAGTTCATTAGCTGCACCTATTTTTGGTGAGTTTATGGCAGATGCTCTTAAAGGAAAGCCAGATGTTCCCTTTAAGATGCCAAAGGGTATGATTTTAATGCCAATTAATCGGAAAACAGGAATGCTTGCGGAAAGAGGAGATCAAGATGTCATTATAGAAGCATTTAAACCAGGGACTGGTCCTGCTGATATATATCAAGTTATTGGGAGTACAAATTCTTTTCAAGAAGGTGTTCCTGCAGTAACGACTTCTCCACAAGTCAATAAAGCCCTTGAAAGTGGGACAGGTGGGCTGTATTAATCAACAAAATCTCCTTTCACCATGAGTCATGGTTTTTATCTCTTTTTTACAATGTCAGTTCTGTAAATAGAGTGATAGAATTGTACCATTTTCTGATAGCAGCTATTAAATTTGTATAAAATGCTAAGAGACACAACCAAAAAGAGTTTTTTAAAATACGGTGTTAAATTATGCGAGCAGAAATAGAAACATTAGTTGATGAAATCCAGAAAGCAATACAATTGCTAAGGGGGCATCTTTGACTGGGATCAATCACTAAAGCGTCTTGAATATCTTAATCAAAAAGCGGAAGATCCATCATTATGGGATGATGCACAACGAGCACAGGATATGATGCGTGAGCGTCAACGTCTCGATGATTCAATCAATGGTCTTTTATCATTTACAAAAACACTTGAAGAATGCATTGAGCTTATTGCGATGGGCGAAGAAGAAAGTGATATTGAAATTATCGCTGATGCAGAAAGATCAATACGTAATCTTAAAAATGAGATAGATAAAAGGCAAATTGACGTACTTCTTTCAGGAGAGGCAGATCCGAATGATACCTATTTAGAAGTTCATGCTGGAGCAGGGGGAACAGAAAGCCAAGATTGGGCTTCTATGCTCTTACGTATGTATATGCGATGGGCTGAACAGCATGAAATGAAGGTTGAAATTTTAGAAATTCATGATGGAGAAGAAGCAGGAATAAAGTCAGCGACTATTCTTGTAAAAGGGCATAATGCTTATGGAATGTTAAAAACAGAATCAGGCGTTCATCGCTTAGTGCGGATTTCTCCATTTGATTCGAATGCAAAGCGCCATACTTCTTTTGCGAGCATTTGGGTTTATCCAGTTATTGATGACAATATTGAAGTTGATGTTTCAGAGGCAGATGTGCGTATTGATACATATCGTGCATCTGGAGCAGGAGGACAACATGTTAACACGACAGATTCTGCTGTTCGCATCACACATATAAAAACGGGTATTGTTGTTCAATGTCAAACAGAACGTTCTCAACATAAAAATCGCGCTACGGCTTGGTCGATGTTGCGTGCACGGCTTTATGAAGAAGAGCTTAAAAAAAGAGAAGAAGAAACCAATGCTGCTGAATCTTCTAAAACAGAAATCGGATGGGGACATCAAATTAGATCTTATGTTCTTCAACCCTATCAGCTTGTCAAAGATTTGCGTACAGGAATTGAAAATACGGATCCACAATCCGTACTTAATGGTAATTTAGATGCATTTATAGAGGCAGCACTCGCACGGCGCATTTATGGACAAGACAAAAAAATTGAGGATATTCGTTAATTATATATCCTTCCTTCAAGCCATATAGATTTTTTCTTAAGCTGTTCGTTTTATTGATGCTGTGATGTTATATAGCCTTTGATACTTTAAAGGTTTAAAGGAGGATTTTCTTGTTTCTTTCTTCAATTTTTTCTCACACGCTAATTCTGCTTATGATATTGCAAGTGATAGGAAGAAGCTGAAATAAGAAAATTTTGCGATATTCAGGGGACTAATATAAATGTAAAACAATTCATTATCCTTATAAATCAATATATTGTAAAAACTGAATCCATTGAAAAACTAAAATCAATTAGGGGGAATAACTTTTGCTTTTGAAGGTAAATCAAACACTCAATTTACAAGTTACCATTATGATATAAAAGTGTTGCAGTAGCTAAAACATTTTCAGCATGCCCAGATACGCTTACTTTGCGCCATTCTTCTACTATTATTCCATTTACATCAATTAAAAAAGTGCTCCGTTCAACTCCCATATATTTGCGTCCATACATGCTTTTCTCAACCCAAACACCATAAGCTTCGAGGGTCGTTTTTTCTTCATCAGAAACCAAGATGACATCAAGTTCATGTTTTATTTTAAATTTATCATGTTTTTTTACATTATCTGGAGAGATTCCAATAACAGCAACACCGATTTCATCAAATTTCATCTTTAATTTTGTGAAATCAAGTGCTTCACTTGTGCAACCACTGGTGTCATCTTTTGGATAAAAATATAAAACAACAGGCTTTCCTTTAAAGTCAGAAAGACACACTGTCTCTCCTCCATCGCGCAGCAAAGTAAAATCAGGAGCAAGAGCACCTTTCATTGGTCTTGTCATTGTTTTCATCTTTCTTTTTTGTGTAACAGGTATAAGATATCAGAGTACACAGAAGAAAAGAACTATTCAACTCTCTAGAAATATTATTGTTTTGAAGAGACCTTTATTTTCCTAACAAAACTCGCCCTATCACAACGATTGAATTGAAAGAACAAGCTCGACGTGAACAACATAAACAAAACAGCAAAAGATTATACTGGTTTCATCACAACATGTTTTTTCTTACCAAAAGAAAGTTTAATGGTTCCTTCTGCACTGACATCCCCTTCAATAATAAGATGTGTTTCATCCTCAATAATTTGATCATTTACACGGACACCTCCACCTTGAATGTGTCGGCGTGCTTCACTATTAGATCTAGCGAGTCCTGCTTGTACTAAAAGAGTGAGCAATCCAACACCTTTTTTTAATTCTGAGGCATTAATTTCAACAGTTGGAAGATTTTCTCCCAGAGTTTTTTCTTCAAACGTCTTGCGAGCCGTTTCTGCTGCTGCATCAGCAAGAACACGTCCATGCAACATTGCTGTAATTTCTGTTGCAAGAATTTTTTTTGCTTCGTTAATTTCAGTTCCTTGTAATAGAGAAAGTTTAAGAATCTCATCCATCGGTAATGGAGTATAGAGCTTTAGAAATCGTGTTACATCAGCATCTTCTGTATTGCGCCAGTATTGCCAAAATTGATAAGGTGAAAGCTTATCCGCATTCAGCCATACAGCCCCATTCAATGATTTACCCATTTTGGCACCGGAAGAGGTTGTCAGCAATGGTGATGTTAACGCATATAATTGCGGTGTTCCTAAACGATGTCCTAATTCGATTCCGTTAATAATGTTGCCCCACTGATCAGAGCCCCCCATTTGCATACGCACCCCATAACGTTTATAAAGTTCAACAAAGTCATAAGCTTGCAGAATCATATAATTAAACTCTAAGAATGACAAAGAGTGCTCACGCTCAAGTCTGAGTCTGACAGAATCAAATGACAACATACGGTTGACAGAAAAATGCTTTCCTACATCACGCAAAAATTCTAAGTAGTTTAAATTGCATAACCATTCAGCATTATTCACAATACAAGCATCGGTTTCTCGGTCACCGAATGTCAAATAGTTAGCAAATACCTTTTTAATACCATCAATATTTGCAGCAATATCATCTTGTGTCAGAAGGCGTCGCGCTTCGTCTTTGAAGGAAGGATCACCAATCAATCCGGTCCCTCCGCCCATTAAAGCAATGGGGCGATGACCCGTTTTTTGTAACCAATAAAGCATCATAATCTGAAGAAGACTTCCAGCATGTAAACTCGATGCTGTTGGGTCAAATCCAGTATAAGCGCTTACAGTTTCTTTTGAAAAAAGATCATCTAAGCCTTTTTCATCTGAAATTTGGTGGATAAAACCACGTTCGCTCATAATGTGTAAAAAATCAGATTTAAAGGCAAACACAGATTTAATTTCCTAATTATAAGAGTGCATTATTTTATATAATAGGCGATTATATAATGAATTATTAATGCGTTATCTATCATAACTGACACACACCTCACAAGAGAAAGAGACATATTGGTAATATAAAGATAATAATACAGGTATTATTTCCTTTTTACGCTAAAAAGAGACTTTTCAGTGATAGAAAACAGGTATGCTGTTATTCTCATTTCTATCCTGAAATAAAATTTAGAAAAATTTTAAATGCAAACTGAAAAAATTACTTTGTTATGATCAGAAACGGCTTTTGCTAATTTTTTATAAATCTATCGTATTTTCCTAAGTTAGTGAAAGTATTTCAGGAGGAGGAGCGAGAAGTTCATTGGAGATATGGTTATCCAAATAGTGGGCACATCGTTCAATAAGTTTTTCATGACATCCACTGAAAAAGTGATTAGCCTCTTCCAATATTTCTTGTGTAATGATGATACCTTTTTGTGTTTTTAATTTATCGACAAGTATTTGAACATCTTTTGGAGGGGCAACTTTATCGATACCGCCATGAATGATAAGTCCAGAAGAGGGACAAGGTGCAAGAAATGAAAAGTCATAAACATTAGGCTGAGGGGCAACTGAGATAAATCCCTCAATTTCCGGTCGGCGCATTAAAAGCTGCATACCAATCCATGCTCCAAATGAGTATCCTGCTACCCAACAATTTTTAGAGTCTGGATGTTGTGTTTGCACCCAATCGAGAGCAGCAGCAGCATCTGAAAGTTCTCCTATTCCATAATCAAATTCACCCTGACTACGACCAATACCACGAAAGTTAAAACGTAAAGTTGTAAAGCCACGTTGTTGGAACATATAAAAGAGGTCATAGACAATTTTATGATTCATAGTTCCACCAAATTGGGGATGAGGATGCAAAATGATCGCAATGGGTGCATTTTTTTGTTGTGAAGGTTGATAACGCCCTTCGAGCCGACCCGCGGGACCGTTAAAAATAATTTCTGGCATAAAATGCTCCTTAATGCAATAAAAGGCTCTCTTTGACCCTGGTCGACTTTTACCATAGAATCTCTTAAATAATTATTAGATATTCTTTTTTTAGTGCACTTTTCAAGAAAAATGCGCTATTTTTTCAATCAATTCATAAGATTAATGATTGCGATGTAAAATGGTTATAAAACGCCGATATTTTGATCATAACGCAACAACACCGCTCAAAAAAGTGGCACGGATAGCGTTACTGGAATCTTTAGAGATATTTGGTAATCCATCATCGGTTCATAAGGAAGGGCGTGCTGCTAAAACTTTGTTGCAAAAGTCCCGTCGGCAAATCGCTGAAAATCTTAAAACAGATCCAGATCACGTGGTATTTACCTCTGGTGCGAGTGAAGCCGCAATGACTTTGTTAACACCTTTTTACAATATGGGGAAAGCAAAAGTTAAATTTTCTCATCTTTACCTTGGAGCGACTGAACATCCCTCTGTTGCAGAGGGAGGACGTTTTTCTAAAGAATTGATAAGCGTCATTGATGTTGATCAAGATGGGCTCATACAACAAGATAAATTAACATCACTCTTAACGGTTCACGATAAAACAAAAGGTTTACCTCTTGTTGCTATTCAAGCTGCAAATAGTGAAACGGGTGTTATTCAACCGTTAACAGAAATCGCCGCTATTGTTCGGGATTTAGGAGGCACTCTTATAGTTGATTTGACACAATATGTAGATAAAAATTTTGTGGATATTCATCAGTTAGGAGGAGACTTTTTTATACTGTCTGCCCATAAAATTGGCGGTCCTAAAGGAATTGGTGCTTTTGTTTCATGTGGTAATCTTCTCATGCCACACCCTCTTATTATTGGAGGAGGACAAGAAAAAGGTCTCCGTGGAGGAACAGAAGCATTGCCCCTTATTGCTGCTTTTGGGGCAGCAATGGCTGATTGCTTCACACAGGAGGAAATAAAACAGTTAATATATTTACGCAATAAATTAGAAGATGGACTACAAAAAATAAGTAAAAATGTTGAGATTTTTGGCAAAAGAGTTCAACGTTTGCCAAATACAACTTACTTTACCGTGAAAAATCTAAAAGCTGAAACGATGCAAATTGCTTTTGATTTAGAAGGGTTTTCTTTATCATCCGGCTCTGCCTGTTCTTCGGGAAAAGTAAAACAAAGCAAAGTGTTGGAGGCAATGGGGTATCATGTTCCAAATGGTGCCATTCGCATTTCGCTAGGGCGTGGCACAACTTCTGAAGATATTGATGATTTTCTGTCGTTTTTTTCTCAAATTATAAGCAGGAAAAAAGGGGAAGATTTATCATCAGAAAGTTATAAAAATTAGAATTATTTTAAAAATAAAATAAGTTTGATTGAAATTTTTGCACTTTACCTATAGCCTAGGAGATAACTTGCTTACTTTAATCTTGTAAAAAACAAGACTTTAGTTACCGGTTTTTGACGCCAAAAAATGGAGAAAATTTATGCCGGCAGTACAAGAAACGATACGCCAAGTACGTGAAATAGATGTTGACCAATATAAATATGGTTTTGAAACCAATATTGAAACCGATAAAGCTCCAAAAGGCTTAAATGAGGATATTATCAAATTTATTTCCGCTAAAAAAAATGAGCCTGAATGGATGCTAACATGGCGCTTAAAAGCTTACCGCCGTTGGCTGACAATGCAAGAGCCTCATTGGGCGCGTCTTGAATATCCTAAAATTGATTTTCAGGAGCTTTATTATTATGCTGCTCCAAAAAATCATACAGGACCAAAATCTTTGGATGAAGTGGATCCTGAGTTATTAGCAACGTACGAAAAACTTGGCATTCCCCTTAAAGAACAAGAGATTTTGGCAGGAGTAAGAAAACAGTCTGATCCCTCCACTTTTGATGACAGTATGTCTGTATCGGGGCAGGTGGCTGTTGATGCAGTCTTTGATTCTGTTTCTGTTGTAACAACATTCAAAAAAGAGCTGGCACGTGCTGGTGTGATTTTTTGTTCTATTTCAGAGGCGATTATTGAACATTCTGAGCTTATTAAAGAATATTTAGGAACAGTTGTACCTATAAGTGATAATTATTATGCGGCCTTAAATGCAGCTGTCTTTACAGATGGTTCATTTGTTTATATTCCCAAAGGGGTTCGTTGTCCTATGGAGCTTTCAACTTATTTTAGGATTAATGAACGCAACACTGGCCAATTTGAACGAACATTGATTATCGCCGCTGAAGATTCCTATGTTTCTTATCTTGAAGGGTGTACAGCACCCCAACGTGATGAAAACCAACTTCATGCTGCTGTTGTTGAGCTTATTGCCCTTGAAAATGCAGAGATTAAATATTCTACAGTACAAAACTGGTATCCTGGCGATAAAGATGGAAAGGGTGGTATTTATAATTTTGTGACGAAGCGTGGAGATTGTCGAGGTGATAGCTCTAAAATTTCATGGACACAAGTTGAGACTGGTTCTGCGATTACTTGGAAATATCCATCCTGCTTACTCCGTGGTGATAATGCGCGTGGAGAATTTTATTCTATTGCTGTTGCAAACGGTTATCAACAAATTGATTCTGGTACAAAAATGATTCATTTGGGAAAGAATACATCCAGTCGCATTATTTCCAAAGGTATTTCTGCAGGTTTTTCAAATAACACTTATCGGGGACAAGTCACAGCTCATCGAAAAGCACAAAATGCGCGTAACTTTACGCAATGTGATAGTTTGTTAATCGGAAATGATTGTGGTGCGCATACAGTTCCTTATATTGAAGCAAAAAATGCAACAGCTCAGTTTGAACATGAAGCCACAACATCAAAAATTTCTGATGACCAACTTTTTTATGTTATGCAAAGAGGAATTCCCGAAGAAGAAGCTATCGCATTAATTGTAAATGGTTTTGTAAAAGAGGTCATTCAAAAACTTCCCATGGAATTTGCTGTCGAAGCACAAAAGCTTATTAGTATTAGCCTTGAAGGTAGTGTTGGATAATTTTATTTAATTAGATAAATAGAAGACTTTATGTAAAAAGGCTGTAACGGTAGCACATAATGCTAAAAATGACCTCTATGGTAATTACAAAAGTAGATGGATGCTAAGGTAAAATAATACGCATTGATATCTGAAAAACAGCCAAAACAGGATTAAATTATGTTAGAGATCAAAAATTTGCACGCCCGTATTGCTGAAACCGATACAGAAATTATTCGTGGTTTAAACTTGACAGTTCAAGATGGAGAAGTTGCTGCTATCATGGGACAAAATGGAGCCGGAAAATCAACTTTATCTTATTTGCTTGCTGGTCGTGATGATTATGAAATAACAGAAGGAGATATTCTCTATAATGGACAATCACTTTTAGAAATGGATCCAGCAGAACGTGCTGCATATGGTGTTTTTCTTGCATTTCAATACCCAATGGAAATACCAGGGGTAGCAACAATGGAATTTTTAAAAGTTGCGATGAATTCTCAACGCAAAGCGCGAGGTGACGAAGAACTTAAAATTCCTGAATTTATAAAATGTGTTAAAGAAGTTTCAGCCAAACTTGAAATAGATATGGATATGCTAAAGCGTCCATTAAATGTAGGTTTTTCAGGTGGAGAAAAAAAACGCGCTGAAATTTTACAAATGGCACTTCTTGAACCTACACTTTGCATTTTAGATGAAACGGATTCTGGTTTAGATATTGATGCACTAAAAATTGTTGCAGATGGTGTTAATAAGCTTCGGGATTCAAAACGTTCATTTTTGGTGATTACCCATTATCAACGGCTGCTTAATTATATTATTCCTGATACGGTACATGTTCTTTATAAAGGACAAATTATCAAAAGCGGTGATAAATCCTTAGCGCTTTATTTAGAGCAAAATGGGTATGCTGATCTTATTAGAGAAGCGGTTTGAGGTTATTAAATATGAATGCACAGCAAAACTTGTTAACGGTTGAAGAAAATATACTCAGTAATTTTAATCAGTATGTAAACCACTTACCTGGTGATAAAGCTGTACAGGAAATCCGCAAGAAAACTATTGAGCAGTTTCAAACGACACGGCTTCCTTCCCGTAAAATAGAAAGTTGGCATTATACCAATCTGCGTACCTTACTGAAGTCTATTAGCAATTTTTCAAAAGTTCAAGACAATCAATTGGTTGATGCATTGCTTTCAGAAAGTGCTGTTTTCTCCATAAACAATGGAAAAACATCGATAGAGTCAAAGGTAGACAACATTGCAGTAAAACGCCTTTCAGACGCATTAGAAGATAATTCTGTACAGATAAATCAAAACATTTCTGATGAAGATTTTATTGGACAGTTAAATACAGCTTTTGTTACAGATGGTTGGCTTTTTCACATCCCTGAAAATACAAAGTTAAATATCCCCATTGAATTACAAAATATACAAATGGGGGGACAATCTCATATTTTTTCGGATATAAAAGTTGATAAAAATAGTCAAGTTATGTTTATTGAACATCAGGTTGGCAATGATAAAGATACCTTTGTCAGTTCAATATTTTCATTAAATGTTGCTGCTGATAGTGATGTTACGTGGATTCTCATTCGCAATCGTGATTTTAATTCTACACAATTTGGTCGATTTTGTGCTGTTCTTGATCAAAGAGCGAAGTTATCACTTTATGTCATTAATATAGGGAGCCAATTAAATCGCCAAGAAATCAATATTGAATTACAGGGAGAAGAATCTGATTTTCAATTACGCGTCATAAATTTATTATCAGGACAAACACATAGTGATCTTACAATGACTGTTCGTCACGTGGAAGAAAAATCAACATCAACCGAAATTATACGCAATGTGGTTACAGATAAGGCTGTTGGTGTTTTCCAAGGAATAATACGTGTTTCTCAAAAAGCGCAAAAAACAGATGCACGCATGGCTTGTAATAGCCTTATTCTTTCAGATGATGCAGAATTTAATGCAAAGCCTGAACTGGAGATTTTTGCTGATGATGTTGCATGTGGTCATGGTGCAACAGTTGCTAATATTAATCATGATTATCTTTTTTATCTTATGACACGTGGTATCCCTTTTAAAACGGCTCGTGCGCTTTTGATTAAAGGATTTATCTCTGAGCTCATTGATGACATCAAGCAAGATAATATTCAAATCGTTTTAGAGAATATCATTAGTAAATGGCTTGAAAAAAATGTTTAAAGTAGAAAAAATGGAAAATAACGTACAAACATTTACTTATAATGTCGAAGAAATTCGGCGTGATTTTCCTATTTTGCACCATCAAGTTTATGGAAAGCGATTAGCATATCTTGATAGTAGTGCTTCTGCCCAAAAACCAATGTCAGTACTCAATGCAATGAATAATTATTATCACTATAGTTATGCTAATGTGCATAGGGGAATGTATTTTTTAGCCAATATAGCAACACAATCCTATGAAAATTCTCGTGAAACCGTTCGTGTTTTTCTAAATGCTCAAAAAGCTGAAGAAATTGTTTTTACGAAAAATGCAACAGAAGCTATTAATACTGTTGCTTATGGTTGGGCGATGCCAAAACTCAAAGAAGGTGATGAGATTGTTCTAACGATCATGGAACATCATTCAAATATTATTCCTTGGCATTTTCTCCGTGAACAAAAAGGTGTTAAACTTATTTTTGTTCCTGTCGATGAAAATGGTGTTCTGCACATTGAAGATTTCCAAAAGGCTTTAAGCGAAAAAACGCGGCTTGTTGCTATAACGCATATGTCCAATATATTAGGAACTGTGCCTCCTGTTAAAGAGATTATTAAGCTAGCACATCAAAATTCTATTCCTGTTCTTGTTGATGGTTCTCAAGGAGCAGTACATTTAACCGTTGATGTACAAGATCTCGATTGTGATTGGTATGTCTTTACAGGTCATAAGCTTTATGGTCCCACTGGTATTGGTGTTTTGTATGGTAAAGAAGATAGATTAGAAGAAATGCGTCCTTTTCAAGGGGGAGGGGAAATGATCGAGGAGGTAACAACCGATAAGGTTTTTTATAATGCTCCTCCTTACCGTTTTGAAGCAGGCACTCCTCCTATCGTTGAAGCTATTGGATTAACTGCGGCTATTGATTATATACAAGAGAAAGGTCGTAGCACAATTCATGCCCATGAGAGGTCCCTTTTAGCTTATGCACAGGAAAAACTTAAAATGGTTGAGTCATTGCGTATTTATGGTCATTCTCCCAATAAAGGAGCTATTATATCATTTACAATTGAAGGGATTCACGCCCATGATATCGCTATGTTTATTGATAGAAAAGGGGTTGCGATACGTGCGGGAACTCATTGTGCACAGCCTTTATTACAGCGCTTTGGTCTAACATCTATTTGCCGCGCATCGTTAGCCATGTATAACACTCAAGAGGATATAGATCAATTAGTAGAAGCATTGCAAGAAACAAGGACATTTTTTAATGGCTGAATCAATTGAAGAGCGTCATTCTACAGAATCCGTTGAAACTGTAAGCGAAAATAAAAAATCTTACATATCAGCAATTCCAGCAGACGAAATTGATCGTATGACAAATGATATTATTTCTGCTCTCAAAACAGTTTATGACCCAGAGATTCCTGCTGATATTTATGAGCTAGGACTGATTTATCGTATTGATATTGAAGATGATCGTTCAGTAAAAATTGAAATGACTCTTACAGCACCGGGATGTCCTGTTGCGGGTGAAATGCTAGGGTGGGTAGAAAATGCAGTCAGTGCAGTTGAAGGGGTTTCGTATGTTGAAGTCACTATGACTTTTGATCCACCATGGACACCTGATTGTATGTCAGAAGAAGCTCAAATTGCTGTCGGATGGTACTAAAAGTATTGTTAAGAGACTCTAATTTAGCCATTCATGAATAAGCTGTTTACTTTTCACAAGCATTTGAATTTAAGGACGATCGCATGAGTTATAATAAACAAAAACTAGAACTCACTTGGATTGGAAAAGAAAAACGCCCAAAACTAGAACCTCGTATCTTATTAGAAGATCTTGAAAAATCTTATCACGCTCCGCACCAAGTATCTACCCAAGATATTTTTGATAATAAACTCATTTTTGGTGATAATTTACTCGCACTCAAAGCGCTTGAACAAGAATATATGGGGAAGGTAAAATGTATCTATATCGATCCGCCTTATAATACAGGCAATGCCTTTGAACATTATGAAGATGGTTTAGAGCATTCCATATGGCTCAGCCTTATGAGAGACAGGCTAGAATTGTTACATCATTTACTGGCGGATGATGGAAGTATCTGGATATCAATTGATGATGATGAACAAGCCTATCTTAAAGTGATGATGGATGAAATTTTTGGTCGCCAAAATTTCATCAACAATATTATTTGGCAAAAGAAATATGCTCCACAAAATGATACAAAATGGCTTTCTGATAATCATGATTTTATAATGGTTTATGCTAAAGATAAAACGATTTGGCGCCCTCAATTGCTTCCTCGTTCAAGCGATATGGATGCGCGCTATAAAAATCCTGATAATGATCCTCGCGGTCCTTGGAAATCAGATAATCTTTCAGTTAAGACTATGAATTTAAAAGATGTTTATGAAATTATTACGCCTTCTGGGCGCAGTGTGATGCCTCCTGCTGGAACGAGTTGGCGCGTTAGTAAACAAAAATTTGCTAAGCTATTAGAAGATAATCGTGTTTGGTTTGGTCCAACAGGAAGTAATGTTCCTTCTATGAAACGTTTTTTATCAGAGGTAAAAAATGGTATGGTTTCAATGACCATTTGGCCTTATCAGGAAGTTGGCCATAATCAAGATGCAAAAAAAGAAGCCAAAGTCTTCAATTCTGATAGTGTCTTTACAACTCCTAAACCGGAACGTTTAATGGAACGCATTATTCAACTTGCCACTAATCCCGGTGATCTTGTACTGGATTCTTTTGCTGGTTCTGGCACAACCGGTGCTGTTGCCCATAAAATGGGAAGGAAGTGGATTATGATTGAACTTGGTGAGCATTGTCACACCCACATTATCCCTCGTTTAAAACAAGTCATTGATGGAACTGATCAAGGGGGAATTTCCAAAAGTGTCAATTGGCAAGGTGGCGGTGGATTCCGTTATTATCGCCTTGCACCTTCCCTGTTGCAAAAAGATCCATGGGGACAATGGATTATTAGTCGCGAATATAATGCTGCCATGCTATCAGAAGCCATGTGCAAACATATGGGATTTACCTATGCACCGGATGAAAATCATTATTGGATGCAAGGGTATTCAACCGAAACAGATTATATTTATGTCACAACGAGTGCCATGACCCATGAACAACTCTGTATAATGAGTGAAGAGGTAGGCTCTCATCGCACGTTGCTGATTTGTGGTACAGCCTTTGATACAAAATCAGCATCCTTTGAAAATCTGACACTCACTAAAATCCCCCGTGCAATATTAGAAAAATGCGAATGGGGAAGGGACGATTACAGTTTAAATGTAGCCAATCTTGAACCAGTGATTGTGGTAAAAGAAAACAACAAAAATAAAGATATTACGCAAGCAGAATTAGATTTATTTGAATAGTATATAAAAAGCGGAGTTTTTCATGAACACTGTTGAAAAAAGGATTTCTGCTCGCTTATCGTTACGTGATCCTCAACGTGAATCTTTAAATATTTTGGTAAAAATCTTAGAAAATATAGAGCTTTCTAAAAATGCTGATTTGGTTGCAGAGTTAGAAGTGATAAAAAATCTTTATCCTTCTGTACAAGATTTTGAACGAAATTTTCCCTCTTTTTGTTTTGCCTTAGCAACGGGTGTTGGGAAAACGCGACTTATGGGGGCTTTTATCAGCTATCTTTATTTAACAGGTCGTAGTCGCCATTTTTTTGTTTTAGCGCCAAATTTGACTATTTATGAAAAGTTAAAACAGGATTTTAGTCCCCAAAGTCCGAAGTATGTTTTCAGTGGAATGAGTGAATTTATTGCCAATAGACCCGTTATTATTACAGGTGAAGATTATGAAAGTGGTAAAGGTATTCGCGTTGATGAACACCATATTCAAGGACAAAAGCGTTTGTTTGAGAATAGAGATACGGCCTTTATCAATATTTTTAATATTTCTAAAATTAATACAACGGATAATAAAAAAGGCGCACTAAAATCTAGTATTCCGCGAATTAAACGCTTACAAGAAACGATTGGTGAAAGTTATTTTGATTATCTCGCAAATCTTCCTGATTTAGTTTTGTTAATGGATGAAGCACATCGTTATCGAGCTTCTGCTGGTGCGGCAGCAATTAATGAGTTAAAACCTGTTTGAGGAATAGAGCTTACAGCGACACCAAAAACAATAGGTGCAAAACCCGTAGATTTTAAAAATGTTGTCTATAGTTGTTCACTTGCAGAGGCTATGAGAGATGGTTTTGTAAAAGAGCCTGCTATTGCTACACGTAAAGATTTTCAACCTCAAAATTATACATCTGAACAATTAGAACATATCAAATTACAAGATGCAATTCATGCCCATGAAAACGTGAAAGCAGATTTAATTGCCTATGCCAAAGATTATAACAAAAAGTTTGTTAAGCCTTTTATTTTAGTTGTCGCTCAAGATACAAATCATGCACAGAAATTGCGTGATTTATTGGAAACAGATGATTTTTTTACAGGATCTTATAAGGGAAAAGTTATAGAGATTCATACAAAACAGTCGAATATAGAAGAAGATCAAAATATTCAAAAGCTGATTGCAATTGAAGATTCTCATGACCCAACAGAAATTGTTATTCACGTTAATAAATTAAAGGAGGGGTGGGATGTTACGAATCTCTATACTATTGTACCGTTGCGTGCATCGGCTTCAGAAATTTTAACAGAGCAAACAATTGGGCGTGGATTGCGTTTGCCTTATGGGTATAGAACAGGCGTGGAAGCTATTGATCGTTTAACAATTATTGCGCATGATCGTTTTCAAGATATTATTGATCGTGCAAACGATCCAAACTCAATTATAAAAAAGCATATTGAGATTGGAACAGGAGGGAATATCCCCTTTGAAAAGACCGATATAGTGACAGTTCCAAGTCAAGTAGAAGCTTTATTGATGCAAACGATGGTAATACGTAATTCCGATATAAATGGAGCATCTTCTGATTTACAAGGTATCATATTACGTCATACAGATTCCCCTACATTAACGCCTGAAGAGCAAGATATTGCAGCGATCGCGTGGGATCTTATCAAAGAGAATGATAAATTGCCAAGTTCTCAAATGCTTTGTTCTGCACAGATACAAGAAAAAATTGCTAATAAAGTTATGAATATTAAGCCTTCATCACAAAAGTCTCTTGTATCAAAAGTGGTGACAATTCTGACAAAACAATTAATAGAACTAATAATAGATATTCCAAATATTATACTCATTCCTTCGCGTGATGTTACTTATGGTTTTTATGATTTTGATTTGGAAAATTTAGAAAACTTAAATTTTCAACCTGTTAGTAAAGAACTTTTAATTCGAGAATTGCGTACCCATAAAAGCATTTTTCTCACATCTAAGAATGAATATGTCAAAGAGCCTTATCTTGAAAACTACATCATTCGTGGTTTGATTGATAATGACTTTGTCGATTATGATAACCATACGCTCTTATTACGAAAATTAGCTAGTCAGATAGTAGAACATTTCCGATCTTATTTACCCAATGATACAGCTGTTGAGAACGTATTAATTCACTATCAGCACAAGCTTACTAGTTTTATTGTTGCGCAATTAAGAGAACATCAATGGGAAACGCAAAAAGATTATGCGGTTAAAGTTACACGAGGTTTTACAATTTTACAACCTATCCATTATGTGTTGCCGCAAGGGACGTCTCCTCTTGATTTTCGTAATATTCCTGCCATTAAAAGCGATATTAAAAAACTTGTATTCAGCGGCTTTAGAAAATGCTGTTATCCTTTACAAAAGTTTGATTCAGTAGAAGGGGAATTACGATTTGCTCAAATATTAGAGGATGATGCACAAGTCTTGAAATGGATGAAACCCGCTCGAGGTTTTTTCAGAATAGAATATGATAAAAGATCAATCTATGAACCAGACTTTGTTGTAGAAACGAAGGATGCCAAATATCTTTGTGAGCCTAAAAAAGCCTCTGAAATGCAAAATCCTATTGTTTTAAAAAAGAGAGAAGCTGCAGTTCAATGGTGTTGTCATGCAACGCGCTATGCGGCGACTTATGGCGATAAAAAATGGTATTATGTTCTTATTCCCCATGATGCTATTAAAGCAAATAGTAGTTTTGAAGGTTTGTGTGCAGAGTTTACCATTTCAGAATCTATACTTGAGAGCTCTTAACTTTTTTCTAACGACGTTAAAATAAAAAGAAAAATGTATAGAAAAGTTATACAAGATTATGCTTTTGTATGGGGATTTGTAGCACATTTACACTTTTTTATAAAAGTACAATCTTATTTTCATTATGTAAAAAAATCTTTGAGTTTATAGTCATAAATTAAAAAAAATATTTTAATTTTATTGAGTAATTTGATAAATGTTCTTTTTTTAAAAAACTTAAACAGTTTATTGTTCTTTCATTTAAAACGCCTGAATATAATGAAATACCCAGAGGATAAAAGGGGGAGTTTTTCATATGACTTTAAATTTAACAAACACTGTTTTTAATTTTTTAAAGAAAAACCCGACAAAAAAGTTTACAGCTCGAGAAATTGCTCAATGGATATTTGAAAATTACCCAGAAAAATGCCGTCAAAAACAAAAGAATTCAACGGCAATAATCACTCCCCTTAATAGTGATGCGGCTCTTATTCAGCAAATTGTTGCTGAAATAGGGGCAAAACGCCCTCAGTTACAAAAGCGTTATTCAGAATTAAAACCACTGAAGGACGACCGAGACAATATTATTTTACTGAACAAACAGATAGTGCTGAAATTGATGCAATAGAGGACAATGCAAAGAGTAGAACAGAAGATGGCTCTGTTAAAGAGCATGATCTTTATCCATTATTATCTAAATTTTTATGGTCAGAGCTTGCAGTTTATAGGCAAGCGCATTAATGAGAAATGTTCTCGTAATAAACATGGTGCAGGCGGAAATAAATGGCTTTATCCAGATCTCGTAGGGATGCAAGATTTAAGCAAGGAATGGAATCGTGAAATCAAAGCCTGTATTTTGCAATATTTTGATAAAAAGACAAAGCTTTGGTCTTTTGAAGTAAAAATTCTCATCAATCGTTCAAATTTACGAAAAGCATTTTTTCAAACAGTTAGTAATTCTTCATGGGCTAATTTGAGTTATTTAGTTGCTAGTGAAATTGAAGGAGTTGATACATTAAAAGAGCTTCGGATGCTTTCAAGTTTGCATGGAATTGGATTTATAAGACTTAATAAGGAAAACTCTTCCGAGAGTGAGATCTTAATTCCTGCCAAAGAACGTAGTGATATTGATTGGGATACTGCTAATAGATTAGTGGAGGAAAACGAAGATTTTCTTGATTATATTAAGCTCATTCGTCAATTTTATCAAACTGGTGAGATGCGTCCTCTAGATTGGGATCATATGTATCTATGAGGGGTATTTTTAAAAAGACTCTATTGTTTAAAAGCCTTTTTTCAGAGTGATGAAAAATTACTCTAACTATTTTGTTTGACTTATTATATTGATATTGTATCAATTAAAATTTTTCTCACGTACCTCATGAGTAGGGTTGAGTAGGGGAAGAGTAAAAATTCTGTTTTAGTCCTGTTCTATTTTGTGCATTGAGCGTGATTCCATTAGATACTAGACTTAATGATTATAATTTATTATAAATTTGCTATTATAGAGGGTGAAATTCGACTTTTTTGCTTTGTTTACATCAAGCATGGAAAATATTACTTCCTCATATTGAAGTCTTCTTACGGAGAATTTACACTACTATTTCTTTAATTTCCATTGCTGTTCGTTTTGATGATTACTAAGCTTTTTGTTATCCGAAGTAAACATTCAAAAAAACATTAATTTTATAAAATATTCACACAGTTTACTCAATTTCTTGAAATAGATTTAAAAAATAAATTTCTCTCACACCTTATGGTAAAGGGAGTGTGTACTGTCGCAGTCTGCCACAATACACTCTTTATTTTTCAATAATACCGCACGCTAAACGTGCACCACCTCCGCCAAGCGGTAATGGTTTATCTGATTGATTATCAGCCCCTAAATGAATGACTAAAGAGCGCCCTTTAATTTCAGAGATTTTTTTTAATCGTGGAGCAAGAACGCTCATTATGGCATATCCCTGCTTATCAACATAAAGTGCTGGTAAATCACCAAGATGACCATTGACATTATAAGGTCCTAAATGTTTTCCGGTATGTTCCGGATCATAATGTCCACCTGCGCTTCCACCAATTATGCCATCTTTTGTATCACATGAAGGATTTACATGTACATGAAAACCATGCATTCCTTCTGATAAAGTAGATAAATTAGGGATGAAAATCAAACCGTATGTGGTTTCTTCAATTTTAATGCTACCAATAGCCTTTTTGGAATTGTTATATTCTAATTTATAAATATTTACTTGTTTTGATAGTGCTAATGCAGAATTTTTATGAATTAAAAATGCCATAAAAAACAATAATGATAATAATATTTTTTTCATGAAGTACCTTTATACTTATCTTTAAATAGATTATTATCTATAAATAATAATCTATACTAATTATATGTTATATAAGTGTCTTAAATTGAACTTTAAGAAAAATAATTTACATAGAAATATTAGTTTTTATAAAGAGCAAATAAATTAAAGTGTGTTTATATATATTTCTGAACATAACTTTTATTTTTTGATCTATAAAAAATACAGCTTTTATGGATGGATAATTATATCTCACTTACATTTCTTCAAGAGATGCTTTTAAAAAATCTACTTTTTGAGGTATAATAAGAAATTAAATAAGGAATTTTAGTAAGTTAGCTATTATTTCATTTACAATATGATGATCGTTTCATCAAAAAAAGAACATATAATTTGTTGATGATTTAATTGTTTTTCATAGAAAAAATGACGAGAAATTTCTATTCATTATGAAATTTATAAGAGAAAAAATTATTATGATTCATATAAATTTCCCAATAAAATACAGCATATACCGACACTCCCTCCCATTCCTGATCCTATCAGTGCTCCTATTATTATTCCGGAAGAAAGTGCTACTCCTATACCCATTGCGATAACTGGACCAAATCCTGGAAGAGCAATATAACCATAAGCTGCAAGAGTTGCCGCGATAGCTCCTGATATGCTACCATTTAAACCGCCAATGAAAGAAAATTCTTTAATAGAATGGCAGTACTTTTTTAATTTTTTTTTCTTACAGCTGTGAAAAGAAACGTTGCTGTAAGTTTTTAAATCAATCATATTCTTTTCTTTCATTTTGAATGCTAACTGTTCCTGAATAGTCAACGGATACGAAAAAATGGGACTTTTTAAATTTTACTAAAGCACGCCAGATACCATTGTCATCTAAGCGCAATCGTTTAATATTCTCAAAACCATTTTGCATAAGACAATTTTTAACTTGTGAAGCAGTAAATGAGTTCTGACCTATTTTAGTGACCTTTTGAGTAGAGCTATAGGTAAAGGTTTGACAATAAGGAAGGTGAAAAACTTCACTTATTGAAGTCGTGACTATCAACGAGACACATGCAATCATTATAAAAAAAGTACTTAATTTCAAAAAATTATTTAGTGTCATCTTGTTACCATTTGTTGAAACAACACTTCATTAACCTCTGTGTTACTAACAGGTTCCAAAGATGATTTTATTTTTAATATTATACTTAACAATAAAAATTTTTGAAAATATATTGATTAAATAAAACCGTTTTTTTTATTTATTTTCTTATTAAAATTAATTTTATAAAATAACTTTTTCAAAACGGTATTATTTTTCATTTTCTTTATAGTGCTAAATTTAACAGCTATGATTTAGCAAGATATCTTTATAATTTAATTTGTAGTCTATAATTCAGTTTTCTCTTATTTCATATCAACATACTAAATAATATAATAATTTTTAATAAAAAATAATTTACAGTTATATTAATTAAATACGTTATTATTATAAATAAATCAATAAATATAATTAATTATTTTAATATAATTTGTTACTTCTTAGAAAGAACAAAAATATTTTTTTACATCAGTAATAGATATGATTCAAAATACAATTTATTATTTTTTATCTTACGTTATTATTCATTATTGCTTAGTAGAGCTGTTTTGATGATTTTGTTGGAAATATTTGCATAATTTCCTTGAATCCATAACCGGGATACATTCCTTCGCGCATAAATAAATTACGTAATGGTGGGAAACTATGCAACAAACCAAGCCCAATGCTTCGTATGATATGAACAGGCAACATATGAGAAAGTAGAGCAGAGTTCAGTGTATGAACAGCTCCACTTCGGATTAATATATCTGGTTTGCGGCATTTGTTATAATGTGCAACAATCATTTCAGAGTTAGAATTGGATATTTTATTGGGTAAAATATCAATTAAAGTTTGGACATCACGGAATCCTAAATTCAATCCCTGTGCCCCAATAGGGGGAAAAACATGAGCGGCTTCACCCACTAAAATTGTTCGATTAGCAGCAAAATGATGAGAAAGAAGTCCGAAAAGCGGCCATGCTTGAATTGATGTTTCTAAGCTTAGCTTTCCAAGCATTGATTGCATTTGGTTTTCGATCATTTTTGCAATTGTTTTTGGTTCTATATTTAATAATTCCTCAGCGCGGGAAGGATGAACAACCCATACAAGACTAGATCTTCGTCCTGGTAGTGGAACCTGTGTAAATGGACCGTGTTCTGTATGAAATTCAGTTGATGTATTTTGATGAGAAAACTCATGAGAAAAGTTGAGAACAAGTGCTTTTTGTGGATAATTCCACTGTTTGACACTTATCCCTGCTGCGGCACGTGTAAGAGAGTGACGTCCATCAGCTGCAACAACAAGTGGTGCTTGAATAATTCCATGATCAGCAAGAGTAATGCATACATGTTTTTTTGTGTGATGAACAGATTTGGCTGCAGAAACAAATCTTGTAATATTGGGCGTATGTGTTACAGCGTCGACTAAAGCACTGTTCAATTTTACATTAGGTATATTATAGCCAAAAGCTTTTTCGCCAATTTCAGTAGAAGAAAAATGCACCGTAGGAGCATGCACAATTCTAGAAGTTATATCTATAATTCTCATGGACGATAAAGCAGCTGCATGTTTTTGAAGATTATCCCAAATATTGAGTTTTTGAAGCATGCGTATTGCAGGCATCATAAGAGCCGTTGTCCGTAACTCATCTGTATGAGCAGGGGGCCCAACAAGAAAAACAGAAAGCCCCTTCTGTGCAAGACTCAGCGCGGCTAACATTCCGACAGGACCTGCACCAATAACAGCAATATCTTTATGCTCTTCCTTTTCAAATATCACAACGATTTGAACCTTTATTCATTGAGAAAATATTTTAACATTTCCAAATGATCTCTCTCTTTTTATTATATGAAGCTCTTCTATTATTATAGTATGTAATAAATAATGCGATATAAAAAAGTAACCTTTTTATGATTTTTTTAAATGCTGAGTTATATCATCGTTAAAAAATGGCGTATTGATAGATGGTTGAAGACTTTAAAAACGAGGATAAGAAAACCTTGAAACGTAAATTAACAAAGAAAATCAAAACAAATGCTAAATTATTACGCCATAAAAAAGTAACAATGCCACAAGCAAAGGCCTTTTCCGTTCATTTACTAACAGCTTCGGGATCATTTTTAGCGTTTCTTTCTCTTATATCAGCCTCTCAAAAAGAATGGACAGCTATGTTCTGTTGGCTTGGGCTTGCTCTTCTCGTTGATGGTATAGATGGACCAATTGCACGCAAACTTGATGTTAAATACGTTCTTCCAACATGGTCTGGAGAGCTGTTAGATAATATTATTGATTACGTGACTTATGTCCTAATTCCTGCCTTTGCACTCTATCAAAGTGGTTTCATGGGGGTAGGGTTATCATTTTCATTGAGTGCAATTATTGTTATTTCATCTGCTATTTATTATGCAGATACTAGTATGAAAACCAAAGAAAACTTTTTTAAAGGATTTCCTGTTGTTTGGAATATGATGATTTTTACGCTTTTTGTCGTCAGACCAGGAGAGTGGATTACTTTTATCATTATTGTTTTATCGGCGATTATATCTTTTTTGCCAATTTATTTTATTCATCCAGTAAGAGTCCTTCGTTTACGTAGAATTAATTTTCCCATTTTTCTCTTATGGTGTTTTTTTGGTGTTTCTGCCTTCTTTTATCAACTAGAGGCTCCCTATTGGGTTAAAATAGGAATTTCGGTAACAGGAATTTATATATATTGTATTGGCGCAATCATGCAAACATTTCCTAAACTTGGGGAAAAAAGTATAAAAAAAACAATGAAATAATTGTTTTAAGAAGGGTGTGAGATGCAAATTAATTTTGGAGCAGATGATGATATTTCTTTTACGAAAGAAGGGCGTGCTGGTATTATAAAGCTCACACGTCCTTCAGCATTAAACGCTCTTAATCAACGAATGATTTCAGCTTTAAAAAAAGCTCTCAGAACATGGGAAATAGATGATAATGTTTTTTGTGTCTTAATTGAAGGGGAGGGGCGTGCTTTTTGTGCTGGTGGAGATGTTGTAGAAATCTATCATATGGGGAAAAGTACTGCTTCTTGTCAATACTTTAGGAATGAATATAGTTTAAATGCTTATATCAAACATTTTTCAAAGCCCTACATTTCTTTCTTAAACGGTATTTGGATGGGAGGTGGGGTAGGTATTTCTCTCTATGGCTCGCATCGAATTGTTACAGAAAATACAGTTTTTGCTATGCCAGAAGGTGCGATTGGATTTTTTCCAGATGTAGGTGCAAGTTTTTTCTTACCATCTCTTCCCAATCATTTTGGTATCTATCTTGCATTAACGGGCGCATGTATAAAGTGGGGAGATTGCTTAAATTTAGGATTAGCAACACACGCCGTTGCTGAAACTGAATTCGATATGATTAGAAAAGCTGTTATTGAGCAAGGAGATCCTACTTTAGCTTTAAACGAGCGAGCAATTACAAAAGACTATGAAACAAGTCATGAAATACGTTGTATTATTAACACTTGTTTTAGTGCCCATACCTTAGAAGAATGTCTTGAGTTGCTACATAAAAAAAGCAATGAAGATGTTTTATTTGCTAAAGAATGTTATGATATTTTGCAGTCACGTTCTCCGACAAGTTTAAAAGTTATCTGGAAACAAATGAAACAAAATTCATCTCAAACGTTGGAAGATTGTATGAAAATTGAAAACCGCATAGCGTATCATATGCTTCATTCACATGATTTTTATGAAGGTATACGTGCTATGTTAATCGATAAGGATAAAAGACCTCAATGGCAACCAGATAAACTTTCAAATGTGACAGATGAAATGGTAGATTCTTACTTCCAACCTGTTGAACAAGAGTTATTATTGTGAAAAATAATTCTCACAAACAGATTTCAAAAATCAATTTAATCTATAACTGTTACTTACGGTTTTTGGCACTTATTTGCTTAGTTCTAGGTATTTGTTATTGGATACGCCTTGTTGGTGTTTTTCCAGGTATTCTATGGCGTTTTGATCTTATGCCTTGGCAGTGGCAATTTACATCAGCTATATTGGCTATTCTCTATCCTATTGCCTTAGTTGGACTTTGGATGTATTCACTATGGGGTATCATTGTGTGGTGTATTGCAGCGTTGATTGAAGCAATAACAATATATTATTCCGATTTTATTTATCAGCCATTTGTACCATTATTTCATGGAATATTGTTTTTAGCTTTTATAGTACTACAAATTGTGATTATTTTTTTTAAAAGAGTAAAAAATAAAAAAACATTGTGATTAAAATTTTCGAGCCAGAATAACAGGCTCGATTTTCGATCTTAGTTAACTTAAGTAGCTCATTTTAAAGCTTCGTTCCTCAAAACGCTGATACTAGCTATACTTCCCCATAAAGTTCCATAATATATATTATGCGATAATATGATAAAGAAAACCCTACTTTAAAACATCATCATATAAAATAAAATTTGGTCTTTAAGGTATATACCTTAAAGACCAAAAATTAAGAAAAATTACTGTACTATTTTACAACGCTTCATACGTGCAAGATCACTTAAAACAGCATTACGATTATTTAAAGCCGAAATTTCATTAAAAACAAAGCAGGTACAAATACAACACTTACCGCTGCTAAAGCCACGTTTTTATTTCTTGCTTTAGAACGCTCTGTAATTGTATCATTAATCTGACGTTTATTAGCAAAAAACTCCCGTTGAATATCGGCACAATTCATTGATCCGTCATGTAATGTTGTCGTTGCAATATTTTTTTTCTAAACGCCCCCCACATGCTGTCAAGGAAACCGCTAAAACCACAATACATACACCCCGCTTAAAATTCTTATACATAAAAGCCTCATTTTTGACATAAAAACACTAAATATGTCAAAAATGAAATAAAATAAAGGATAAATTTAAAAGTGTTTTATTTAACTTAAAATATTGCGCATAATAAGCTTACGCATCTGTTTCAAAAGTAAGACCTTGATATGCAGGTTTTACATAGGATGGAACGTAATTTATTACCTTATTGTAATCCAGCGATCTGTCCATATGTGTGAGTATTGCTTGTTTTGGCTTTAAATATTCTATCCACTGTAATGCTTGATCAACAGAAAAATGACTCGGATGGGATTTAAATTGAAGAGCTTCAATGATGAGAACATCTAAATCCATTAATTTGGATAAAGTTTTTTCAGGAAATTTACTAACATCCGTACAATAGGCAACATTCCCAATCCGAAAACCTAAGGAATGAATGTTTCCGTGGTGTTGTAAATGTGTATTGACACTTATTTCTCCGCCCTGCCCCTGAATAATAAATTGGCTATCTTCATTGATAAGATGTTCTTTTAAAATGGGAGAATAAGATGAATCTTTTAGAGTTTGAAAACAATATCCAAAAGCACTTTTGAGATGCTCTAGTGTAAATCTGTCGGCATAGATATCTATTAAACGTTTTTGTGCAAGTGCATAGCTGCGTAAATCATCAATACCGTGGATATGGTCTGCATGAGAATGCGTGTAAAGAGCAGCATCAAGATGGCTTACACGCGCATCGATCATTTGTGAGCGAAAATCTGGACCTGTATCAATAACGATCGTTGTTTTGTCTCCAGAAGGTTTAATACGTTCAACTAATAAAGAACTTCTGTAGCGTTTATTTTTAGGGTTATTCGGATCACATGTTCCCCAATCACCATTAGGTCTTGGCACTCCTGGAGAAGGACCACAACCTAATATTGTAAATCGGTATTGATCACACATATCTTTTGCCTTATTTCATTTTGCTAAATAAACGAAAAGCATTACGCGTTGTTATTTGAGCTATTTCTTCAATGCTTAAGCCAATTGTTTCAGCCAAAACAGCTGCTGTATAACATACAAAAGATGGTTCATTTGTTTTGCCCCGATGGGGATTAGGTGCTAAGAATGGAGCATCTGTTTCCACTAACAAATGCTCATGGGACACAATTTTTGCTATTTCACGGATTTCAAGTGCGTTTTTAAAAGTAAGAATACCCGAAAAAGAAATATAACCACCAAGTTCAATTCCAGCACGAGCAAGTTGCATTCCAGACGAATAACAATGAAGGATAAAGGGAAAAGCTCCTTCTTTTATCTGTTCACGTAATATTTTCTCCATATCGATATCGGCATTGCGTGAATGTATAACAAGAGGAATCTGTGTTTCTCGAGAAGCAATGATATGTTCTTGAAAAACTTTCTTTTGCTCTTCTGGTGTAGAGTAATCATAATGATAATCAAGGCCCCCTTCCCCAAACGCAACAATTTTAGGGTGATTCGAGAGCTGTATAAGCTTTTCCGCTGTAATATTTTGTTCTTCATGCGCGTGATTGGGGTGTGTTCCAACGGAACAAAAGACTTGATCATAGCTTTGCGCAATGGCTAACAGTTTATCTAACTTATGAACATGGGTTGAAATTGTTATCATACGTTTAACGTCAGCATCTAAAGCCCGTTGGATAACATTATCCAAATCTTGTGAAAAGTCTTCAAAATCAAGATGACAATGTGTATCAATCAACATGATGAGTGTCTTCTTTCTTCAAGATATAACGAGGAAAAATTGGTTCTGGTGGTGGAAGATTAAGCCCTTCTTGAATTTTTGAATGACTTATATGATACAATAACCGATCATCTTCAGCAACCGCAAGGCTATCAAGAAGTTTCGCAGCTGATTGGGGGATGAAAGGCAAAAGCATAATTCCTATTCTCCGCAAGATTTCTACAGTTATATAAAGAACTGTAGAAAATCGCTCTCGATCATTTTTACGTAAACTCCAAGGTTGTTCGTTGGCAAAATAACGATTGGCATCTGCTACAATTGAAAAAATAGCTGAAAGTGCTAAATGCATACTATAAGAACACATAGTTTGGTGTACAGTTTCAAGTACTTGAAGAGATTGTTCTAAAAGCTGTTTATCTTGAGCTAAAAATGAAGCTGGTTTCGGGACTTGTGCATTACAATTTTTGGCAATCATAGACAAACAGCGCTGTGCTAAATTACCAAGATCGTTAGCAAGATCAGCATTAATACGGTTCACAAGGCTTTCATGACTATAACTACCATCTTGTCCGAATGGCACTTCACGGAGAAGGAAATAACGGACCTGATCAAGACCATAATGATCAACCATTTCAAAAGGATCAACGACATTTCCAATAGATTTTGACATTTTTGCACCACGATTAAGTAAAAAACCATGTGCAAAAATATTTTTAGGCAATTCAATTCCAGCAGACATTAAAAATGCCGGCCAATAGACTGCATGAAAACGAATAATATCCTTACCAATAATATGCGTATTTGCAGGCCAAAAATCACGTTTTTTTGAATTTTCATTGAAAAAACCTATTGCTGATAGATAATTTGTAAGCGCATCAACCCAGACATACATCACGTGCTTTGGATTCTCAGGAACAGCAATTCCCCAGTTAAAACTTGCGCGTGAAATAGAGATATCTTTTAAACCTGATTTGATAAAACTTATAATTTCATTACGCCGCTCAAATGGAGCAATAAAATCAGGATGTTTTTCATAATATTCAAGAAGAGCCTTTTCATAATGAGAAAGTCTAAAAAAATAACTTTCTTCTTCATTCCATTCAACTGGAGAGCCTAATTCTTTCTCACGACGGATGTTGTCTGCTCCAATTTCCGTATCTTTTTCTTCATAATAGGCTTCTTGGCGAACCGAATACCACCCCGTATAACGACCGAGATAAATATCGCCATTTGCTTCCATCTTTTTCCAAATTTCTTGACAAGCTTGATAATGGCGTTCTTCTGTCGTACGGATAAAATCATCGTTAGAACAATTTAATACTGCAAGCATTTTTTGAAACACCGCACTATTACGATCTGCAAGTTGCTGAGGTGTCATGCCTAATGCAGCTGCTGTTTGTTGCATCTTGAGACCATGCTCATCTGTACCAGAAAGAAAAAATACATTTTTTCCGTTTAACCGTTGAAAGCGGGCTAAAACATCGCTTGCAATGGCACTATAAGCATGTCCAATATGTGGAGCACCATTAGGATAAAAAATGGGAGTTGTTATGTAATATGTGTCACGCATGTCATACTCGTTGTAAAACGCTATAAATAGAAGATATAATGACATAACGCTTGTTCATCGCATTGTCACGGAAAAACTAATTCTCATGAATGATCTTATGAACTTTAAAAAGTAAGTTAATAACAAACTGCTTTTTATCGAGATTAAACAGTTGTATTTCCTCTATTTCTTGATGAATCTCCTGCCATTTTTCCGCATATTTTTTTGAGAGAAATAAGTCTCCCTTTTCAACGAGCATGATAGCTTTTTTTTGAATTTTATTAAGAATTTCATCACAAAATTGTTGAAATTGGAATGTAGAAGAAGTAGATGAAAATGTTTGTGCAAGAGTATGTACAATTGTTGCGTTACAAACAGGTTTCTCTAGGAGAGCATCAATTGTTTTAATAATTTCAAGACCGCCATGGCAAATAAGTAAAGCGGCTTTTCGAGGGCTTCCTTTAGATTTTTTAATAATCATTTCAATTGTTTTTTCATCAGGTAAATCCTGATCGGCGAAAATATGTATAATAACTTTTTTCATTTCATCGTTATTCAACGGACGAAAAGAAATTTTTTGACACCGTGAATGGATTGTTGGAAGCAATTTTCCTGAAGAATGTGCGATAATAACAAATAACGTTTTTGTAGGTGGTTCTTCAAGTATTTTGAGAATTGCATTCGCTGCATTTCTATTCATATCATCTGCAGAATCAATAATAACAATACGCCATCCATTATCTTGTGATGTTCGGCTTAAAAAATGCATAATATCACGGATATCATCAACGAGTATTCCTGTTTTAAACTTTTGCGTTTTCACATCAAATCGACGTGAAATATACAAAAGACCAGGGTGACTTCCTTGTGTAATTTGGCGCCATGGGGTAGAATAAGGATCGGGTTTCAAGAAAGCACTCTGTTGAAAACTTAAAATGTTCCAAGCAAGATGAAAGGCTAATGTAGCCTTTCCAATCCCATATTCTCCTTCAAATAATAATGCATGATGCAAACGCTCTTCTTTAAGCATTTGTGTCAAAAAATGACGCACATCCTCATGACCAAAGATAACATTGTTCTGGGATGGTGATAAAATTGTATCAATATCATCATATTGGCGTAAGGTATTTAAATTACTCATGAAAGCTGATCCAACAATACCTGATGACAAATATTTTTTATTTGATGAGCAATAGCTTCTACTGAGCCAGTGGCATCAATGACTCGAAATCTATGGGGTTCTTGTTTGGCCAATTGAAGAAAAGCCTGACGCCTTTGTTCTTGAATTTCCAACTGATCTTTTTCAAAATAATCAATTTCTTCTGTTTTTTTTCTTCGCAAATTTGCACGCTTCATACCACACATTGCTGGCATATCTAATAAAAATGTTAAATGAGGCAAAATACCATTGAGCGCAATACACTCTAAAACAGAAAGAAAAGAAGAACTGACTCTATTATTGAGTCCTTGATAAACGCGTGTAGAATCAATAAAGCGGTCACATAAAACGATTTTACCTTTTTGCAAAGAAGGTGCGATAACCTCAGTAACATGGTCGACACGTGCAGCTGTAAACAAAACAGCTTCAATCAACGGTCCATACTGTCGCGCCTGCCCCGACAACAAAATATGCCGGATTGCTTCTGCTCCTGGCGTTCCTCCTGGTTCTCGTGTTGTGACAACATCATAACCTTGGTGAGAGAGAGACTCAGCAAGTAAAGAAATCTGCACCGTTTTCCCTACCCCGTCCCCTCCTTCGAATGTAATAAAATAACCTGACACGTATGATCTTAACCTTATTAGCGCGTAACTATAAATATTTCCGTAACCATCCAATTGTTATTTCATAGAATGCACTTTTTACTTTTGCAAAGAAACTTCCTTCCCAAACATTCATTCCGGCAAAAACTGGTTTTTCCAGAAGAACCTTTTTATCTTCTAAAATTTGAATAACGCCAACTGATTGCCCAGAAACGATGGGAGCTTTCAATGGACCATGATATTTAATTTTTGCTTTAACATTTACTTTTTTTTCATTCGAAAGCATAAAACTTATTGGTGTTTTAACAATGAGTGGAACAAAATTTTTCTTACCACCATAAACAGCAGCACGACCAACTATTTCTCCTTTTCTGAAAATCGTTTTGAGATCAAAAGCCGTCATTCCCCATTGAAGAATGCGTTCTATTTCTTTTGTATATTTTTTACCATCTTGCAAACCATTGATTGCTAAAAAAAGACGTCGATGATTTTTAGAAATAGTGGCAACCATTGAAAAACCTTCTTTTTCACTGTAACCAAAACCAAATCCTTCTACACCAATTTCCTTAGAAATAAGAGGGTTTTTGTTACGTTGAAAAATATTATTCCATGTAAAATGAGACTCACAATAAAGTGCATAATAATCCGGATATTCCTGAACAATATGACGTGCTAATATAATCATATCACGCACAGTTACAAATTGTCCCTCTTCGGGTAGCCCTGTTGCATTAACAAAATGACTCTGAGATAATCCAATCATTTTTGCGCGCTGATTCATCAGTTTTACAAAATGATCTTCATGTCCTGATATTCCTTCAGCAAGAATAATAGCAGCATCATTTCCATTGACAATAATTAAACCACGCAACAGATCAGAAACACTGATTTCTGTTTTTATCTTTGCAAACATAGTGGTTGTACCAGAAGGTGCTCCACCCTTGCGCCAAGCATTTTCACTGACCTTAAATTTCTGCGTACTTTTTAATAATCCTTTTTTTAATTGATGAAATACAACTTCTGCTGTCATCAATTTTACTAATGAAGCAGGAAAAAAAGGAATAGCACTTTGTTTTTCATAGAGTACTGTCTCTGTATCATCATCGAGTAATAACAATTGGTATGCGGGAGTTTGAAAATCTTGTGCTCTCCCCCACGTATCAAATGCCAATACTCCCCATAATATCAATAAGATCCTTAATGCTGTATACATAGCTGCTCCTCCCATCCCAAAGATCAACATAAAGAATCTTATATAGGAAAAAACTTTTTGATTTCTGAAAATTGAGGAATTATTTACAACTCATAAAAAGATTTTATTTTCATTTAGCTTTAGAAAAAATAATATGACACGTTTTTTATCTTCTATATAGGTTCAGTTTAACATTTTAAATGTATGAGAGACAAAAGATTTTTTCATATTTTTATTGATAGTATTTTGATTTGTTATGATAAATTATCATTTTAAAATTGAAGCTAACTCAAAGATACTGTAAGATTCTCTCATCCCCTCTTCTCATATTTAATTCATTAAAAATCGCTTACTTACGGGTCATAAGTAGGGTTCGTATATGGATAAAAATTATTAAAAAAGAGAGTAAAAATACTTCTTATCAACCTCTCAAGTGTTAAGAATTATCGCACAAAACATTGGGGACTTGCAAAGTGTATGATGGTGTCGATTTATATCTTCATAAGTGTAAAGATGCTGATATCTAAAGGCGTTAACAGTTATACCATTCACAGGCGCTGTCGTAAAATAGGCTTGTAGCGTGTTAAAGTATGTCTCTTTTAAATAAGTCCATGAATTGGCAATGTAAGTGTATTTTGTTTGAGACGCTCTGTTTTTCGTGAGGGAACTTACTCCATTAAAGAACATGATAAACAAAAGCATGAGATAATGCATAATCTTTTCATAAGATATTACCGTAGATACTTTAGAAAGATACAAGGACGAATCAAAAGAAAATATTTTTTTACTTGTTAAGCTTTTTATTCCTCTCAAATCGATTGTACAAGTTGTTTTAGAGATTACAAAAACAGACTTATACAATAATCTACCTTCGTCCAGCAAAAGCTATTACAGCAAGAAAAGTACACGCTTTATTAAGCAAGCAATATCATAAAACGACGAATAGGCCAGCAATGGAGTGGAAAGTCCGTACTAAACTTATAATGATAGAACCCAACCACGCTTTTTGAAAAGGACAACGCGCTTTAAGATAAAAATCCTACACTAAATCCGTAATTTCTTACCTTTTTTACTAAAAAATTATATAGATAAAAAATCAATGCATTTTTTCTTAAAATAGTTGTAGCCAATTAACCTTTGTTTTTTTGTTTAGCTTATTTATAGAAGCAACTTGATCGAATGGTATCGGCTTATCAACCATGATAGGACCAATTTCTGGCAATTTAACTGCAACAGTTTTATTACGTTGTTCTTGTTCAACAGCAGCTGCTTTAGCTAATTCTTTTTTGTTCCCTGTATTGCGCTGCTCTTTTAACAAAACAGTTTCTCTTTTTTTCGCAACATTTTCCGACGCTAATGAATATGGGGCAGCATTTCCAGGAGTATAAGAGGACATTAAATATGCAGCATCATAATAGCCAACAGGTGCTTCAGCAATATATTCTACTTTAACATCTGCGACCCCCCTATCTACATACCCCAGTATTGTCGCAGCTTGCCTTGATAAATCAATGATTCTGTCTTTCATAAAAGGTCCGCGATCATTCACTCTAACAACGATTGAAGATCCATTTTTTAAATTAGTAACACGAGCATAGCTAGGTAAAGGCATTGTAGGATGAGCAGCAGTCAAAAGATTCATGTCATAAATTTCACCATTGGCAGTTAAACGTCCATGAAAATCTGAACCATACCAAGATGCTTCGCCAACACGTTTATAAGTTGGATCACTTTGAGGATAATACCACTTTCCTTTTATTTGATAAGGTTTACCAACAATCACTCGTCCACGCTTTTTTTCTTCTGATTGATTCTTCTTATTGGATACTTGTTGAGGTAGTACAGAAGTGTTTACGTTAATTGGTTTATTATGATAGGAATCTTTTATTGAAAAATTCATAGTTTGGCTTGCGCAACAAGATACCAGTGACTGAGAAATGACAATCATAGAAAACAATTGAAGTGTTGGTTTAATCATAAAAGTAATTTTCTTTTTTCTATTTGAAGGCATCTATTCAGTCCACTTATTTCTGTTAAGTACTACTGTAAAAACCACGTCACGCTTTTGTACGCAACGGAAGAATTTACGTTTTTAAATGATTCCCCTCGCGTATATACCACTCTTGAATTGGCCCCTTTTACCAAGGAATTAACGTATTGTTAATCTTTTTATGGTTTTCATACGAAATAAATGTAGTCTAGTAGATATTAAAAAGATTAAAAGTTAAACAAATCAACATCTTATAGAAAATTCATTTCATAATATAAGTGTGAATAAGTGGTGATTTTAGCAACTGTTTTGCGAATCATGTAATGCAGTGGATATTAAAAAAAACACCTATGGATTGAGAAAATTAGAAACCACATGTGCTGCCAACGCAGGTACAACCCTATCCATAAGCTTAAAGCTCTTTTTTGTTGGAAAGGAGACAGCATAACATCGCTCTATTCCAAAACAGCTGATAAAAATAGAATCAATAAAAACTTCAAAAAGAATCAAAAAAAGATTCTTAAATTTTTTATAGCCTATTGATATTACTTAAATTTGGTGAGCGCGCAGGGATTCGAACCCTGGACCTACTGATTAAAAGTCAGTTGCTCTACCAGCTGAGCTACGCGCTCTCACACAAGCTATCTAGTTTGCATACTATCTAGTTTGCAGAAAGTGAAGGGAACATACGGTTGACTTTCCATTTGGTCAACACCTTTTGAAAAAAAATATTATTATTTTCTTCAGTTATCAATAATTTTCCGTTTTCGCCCCTTTACTTCATCATTGTATAAGTACTCTTTAATCTTCTTTTTGAAGTTTCAATAAAGGAAAAATTTCACTGCAAAATATTGCATAGATTCAAAGCGTTAAAATTATGAGAAATACCCCCTTCCCCTCACATGGGTTGTTGAGCATAATGGGTAGAGAAGAAAAAATACCTTTTATTATAATATTATTTTTATATCTTAGTGTTCAATTTTCAAATATGAATACAGCTTTATAAGATAATATATTGATTTATAATAATTTATCATTTTTCACTTGAGTGAAAAGTCTCAAATAATGTAAGTTTTTCTCATTTCAAATCTTTTTTATATTGAAACAATAAAAAGCATTTTCTTGACCGATATAAGTGAGAGAATAAAACTATAAAAAAGAAATGAAAATACCTTTTATGCCTCCTTTTAATAACCAAAAATTATCGCAACATTAGGGGTCATGAAAATAGTATATAGCGGTTGACACGTTAGACTTGAAAATGGAACAATGAGCAACAATAGCTTTGAGAGTATGATTTTTGTTCATGTATAATGAATAATAACGAAAGCCAATTTATCCTATAGAATAAAGTAGATATGAAGCAAAATTTAGTCTCATTGAAAATATCCCGAATGACTATAAATTATGCTCACTATTAGAGCTGTAGATAATTTTACTAAGAATAAAAAAGCAGAAATAATATGCAGTATGCAAAATGATTTTAAGTGTTCTGAATATATAGAATGCCTTCTAGTTAACTTTTTTATATTAAAATTTACAAAATACGTAGATATATTTTTAGAAGAAAAGGATAATACTAGTCACAAAATTTAGTATTGGATAATTCAGTCAGAACTATAAAGTATATTTATACATTATTTAATATTAATGTATATATACAGTATATAAATAACAATTTAAATATATCTATAAATAAAAATATTAATTTATTAAATTGATAAGATCAAAAACAAAGAAAATAATTTTGATTTGGCGATAAAAATTGTAAAAGTGCTATATATAAATGTATTTTTACTTTACTAATTTTTATTATTTTGATTGGAATATTGAATGTTAACATGTAAACAATATGAGCTACTCTTGTTTATTCATAACCATATAAAAGAAACTGGTGTTCCTCCTTCTTTTGAAGAAATGAAAAATGCATTAGAACTTTCTTCAAAGTCTGGTATTCATAAGCTCATTATAGCCTTAGAACAACGAGGTTTTATACGTCGCTTGCCCAATCGTGCTCGTGCTGTGGAGGTGATTCGACTCCCTGAAAAAATAACATTTAACCTTTCTTTAGCACGTAAAATTTCTCCCAGTATGATAGAAAGAAAGAAAAGAGAAATATCAAAAAGTTTGAGTCCCTTTGATGAAGAAGAAAAAAAAAATATCACCATTCCTATTATGGGACGTATTTCTGCAAGCGTACCCGCCTCTGCTATACTGCAACAAATAAACAGCCTTTCTCTTCCACTCGATATGGTTAATACAGGTGAGCACTACGCATTAGAAGTTAAAGATGATTCTATGATGGAGGCTGGTATCCTTGATAAAGATACGATCATTGTGAAACGTCAAAATACAGCAATAACAGGTGAAATTATTGTTGCGTTTATTGATAAAAAAGAAGCCACATTAAAACGTTATCGACGCAAAGGAGCTTCTATTGCATTAGAAGCTGCAAATCCTCATTATGAAGTACGGACATACGAATCCGAGCGTGTAGAAATACAAGGCAAACTTACCGGTCTTATTCGAAAATATTAAAAAATAAACCTTATAGTACGCGATAGATATCGCAGTAAGAAACTGTTGAGCATTTTTTTATTGTGCCACACGCAATTGACTTCTTCTCCACAGCCAAAGGATGCCCCCAATTAGGTTTATAAACAATCCAGATCCTTATCGAGCGGGTTTCACTTTCCCCTTCCCCTCCATGTCCTTCTCTTACGCAAGGCTTGACAAGTAAGTTTTAAAATATTCACCACGTACTTTGAAAAGAACTTAAATGCTTTGAAGGAAGCAGCCTTATATCATCATCCTCAATGACGGAATTTTACGATATAATAAGACAAAATTGTATGCATGCATAAAAACATATAAAATTTTGTAGAAAAAAATCAAATAACTTTGTAACAGATTGTATTGCATAGGTATAAAAATAAAGAACATTATTTTTAAGTTAATAAAAGCGTAACTCAATCATTCATAGTAATTGTAGGATCATTATGGTAGCACCTCGTATTAGTTTTGTCTCCCTCGGATGCCCAAAAGCACTCGTAGATTCTGAGCGAATTATTACACGCCTTCGCTCTGAAGGGTATGATATTTCACGTCAACATCAAGGAGCTGATGTCGTTATTGTGAATACCTGTGGTTTTCTTGACTCGGCAAGGAGAGAATCATTAGCCAATATTGATGAAGCTCTTAAAAAAAATGGAAAAGTTATTGTAACAGGGTGTCTTGGTGCTGATCCTGATGCTATTCGCCAAACATATCCTAATGTATTGGCTATTACAAAACCGCAAGCTTATGAAAGCGTTATAGAAGCTGTTCATATAGCAATTCCTCCTGTTCATGATCCTTTTCTTGATTTAGTTCCTCCCCAAGGTATTCGTTTAACACCTCGCCATTACGCCTACTTAAAGATTTCTGAAGGATGCTCTAATCGGTGTAGTTTTTGTATCATCCCTACTTTGCGTGGTGATCTCACTTCACGTCCCATCAGCGATGTTCTTCGTGAAGCTGAAAAACTCGTGCAAGCGGGTGTAAAAGAACTTTTGGTTATTTCACAAGATACGAGTGCTTATGGTATTGATCTTAAATATCTCGAAAATTCTTGGAAAGATCGTACAATCAAAACGAAATTCTTTGATCTTTGTCGTGAACTAGGCGATATGGGTATTTGGATACGTATGCATTACGTTTATCCTTATCCCCATGTTGATGAAGTTATCGAACTTATGGCTGCAAAAAAAATTCTTCCTTATCTGGATATACCTTTTCAGCATGCATCACCGACTGTTTTGCATCACATGAAGCGTCCCGCACTTATGGAAAAAACAAATCGTAGAATTGAAAAATGGCGGAAAATATGTCCAGATCTTACTTTGCGATCAACATTTATCGTTGGTTTTCCTGGTGAAACGAATGAAGATTTTAATATACTTCTAGAATGGCTAGAAGAAGCAAAAATTGAACGCGCGGGGTGCTTTAAATATGAAGAAGTAAAAGGAGTTGCCGCAAATGATTTGGGATTAGAAAATATTCCTGAAGAGGTGAAAGAAAACCGCTGGCATCGTTTTATGGCAAGACAACAACAAATTTCTACACATCTTTTAAAGAAAAAAATTGGAAAAAGACTCCGAGTGCTTATCGATGAAAGTCAAGGAAAAGTTGCCAAAGGACGTAGTCAGTACGATGCTCCAGAAATAGATGGTGTTGTCCATATATCATCACGACGCCCACTGCGTGTTGGTGAATTTGTCACCGTTAAAATCGAACAATCGGATGCCTATGACCTTTATGGTATAGCAGTTTAAAAATTTAACTCCTTCCCTGTCCTCAATGATGAAGATTTCTATTAGCATCGGTTTATAAAAAGATCAGCTACTCACAATCGAACTTGATCACTTATATAGCTCACTTCATGAGAATTTACGAGCAATCCTTGCTCTGAATGTTTGCTATACACTCCCAAAATACAAAGCAGTTATATATTCTCTTAATTTAATGCCTTAAATGAGCTTTAAATGGCGGTGACAGCGGCGCAAAAGAATAAAATCCACAAGGTTCACCATTTTTAATTAACAAAAGAGCAAATCGACAACCGTACTATTTTCCCATTTTTCATATTACGACAGTCATTGGTTAGTGAAAGGAAACTTTTTTCAAGAGTGTTTTATGCACACAAGAATTTCCTTTGTGATATGCAGGCAGATGTTTTTTATAGATGCAATATAAGAGAATTTGAAACAAAACAATCTGACGGTATTTAAATTAAAAAACAATAAATTATCATTATAAATAAGTATCTTATCGTAAATTCTTTGAACTTATTTTTTTAATATCTAATTTTTATTAACACGTTTTAAAATCAAAGAATTTCTTATCAAGCAAATGACTTGGGCGTACATTTGTTAAAGCGCGAATCATCGTATCTTTACGTCCTGGCATTTGTCTTTCTATATTTTTCAGCATTTCTTTCATTGCATTACGTTGTAATCCATCTTGACTACCGCAAAGATTACAAGGAATAATTGGAAATTGCATTTCTTGAGAAAATTTTTCCATATCTTCCTCAGCAGCATAAACAAGAGGACGTAACACAAAAAGATCTCCTTCATCATTTTTAAGTTTTCCAGGCATAGCAGCTAATCGACCACCATGAAACAAATTCATAAAAAATGTTTCTAAAACATCATCACGATGATGACCTAAAACTAATGCAGAACATCCCTCTTCACGTGCAATACGATAGAGATTACCACGTCGTAATCGAGAACAAAGTGAACAATATGTCTGCGACTCTGCCAATTTATCTGTAACAATGGAATAAGTATCCTGATATTCAATACGATATGGAATTTTATAAGAACTTAAAAAATCTGGAAGAATATGCTTAGGAAATCCTGGTTGCCCTTGATCAAGATTACAGGCAAGAATTTCAACGGATAAAAGACCTCGCCACTTTAAGTCTAAAAGAAGCGCTAATAAACCATAAGAGTCTTTTCCACCCGATAAAGCAACAAGCCATTTTTTCCCTGTAGAGAGCATAGAAAAATCATCCAAAGCTTGTCGCATATGACGTAAAAGTCGTTTGCGCAATTTATTAAATTCTACGCTTGAAGGAGCAACACGAAACATTGGATGACAATTATCTGCTTCGCTTATTAAAGGATCATCTCTCCCTTTGTTTTCTTCTATTGCCTGATATTCAACTGAAACATCATTCATAATACCATATCCTGAACAATAAACGGCTCGTTTTGCAAAGATAAAAACAAATATTAAAGCAAGCTTACATTTATGTTTTTTGAATTTATAAATTAGATACATAAAAAAGAAATGGAACTATACAAATTTATGACTATAAAAACATAGCAATAAACTTAATATAGAACCATTTACAAAAAGAACTTATTAACTTCAAATATTGTAAGAATAACACAATATTTTGAAGTTATCATAATAGAAGAGAGAAATAATTTCTCTTACAGAAAAATTATCGAGAATAAAATTCAACAACCAAATTAGGTTCCATTTGCACAGCATAAGGAACATCTGCAAAAGCAGGAATACGTGTAAAGGTTGCTTTCATCTGTTTATGATCTGCTTCAATATAATCAGGGACATCACGTTCTGCCAATTGCACTGATTCTAACACTAAAACAAGTTGTTTCGATTTTTCCCGAACCTCAATAACATCACCTGGTTTACAACGATAAGATTGAATGTTTGTGCGCCGCCCATTGACATTAACATGACCGTGATTGATAAATTGGCGAGAAGCAAAAATCGTAGGTACGAATTTTGCACGATAAACAACAGCATCCAAACGTGATTCTAACAGACCGATAAGATTTTCGCCAGTATCGCCCCGTCGACGAGCTGCCTCTTCATAGGTTTTATGAAATTGTTTTTCTGAAATATCTCCATAAAACCCTTTCAATTTCTGTTTAGCGCGCAACTGAACCCCATAGTCAGAAAGTTTTCCTTTACGACGCTGTCCATGCTGACCTGGACCATAATCACGACGATTGACAGGAGATTTTGGACGCCCCCAAATATTTTCTCCCATACGACGGTCAATTTTATACTTTGTTGTTTCGCGTTTACTCATCGCATTTCCTTATAAAATAAAACACGAGATCTTAAGACCCCAAGGAAACGCGCCCTCCTCTGCCTTTAAATACTAAAGACTGACAGAATACCTTAACATATCAATATGCAAAGTTATCCACGGGACACGTCAATTAATGCTATTTTCTTGAAAAAATAGCTAGATCATCATTATTGGTCTCGTAACCCAAAGTCAACTCCTTTCATGAGTTTTAAGCCAAATCCTTTAAACAAATTCTCCATTAAAGAAGTGATATTTTTCGATGTCAACAACGCAAAATCTTGATATTTCTTTATATATTGATGGTGTATCTTTCCCGACAATGGTAATAAAGATCTGATATGTTTGGCGATCGCTTTCGCCGGATCAATCCACTCAACGGACCATAAAGCATGTTCACGAAAGAAATTAATCAAAAAAGGATAATGTGTGCAGGCTAAAACAATAACATCCGTATATTGTCCATTTTTTTCCACAAAACATGGCAGGATTTCTTTTCTTAACTCTTCTGAATCGATAGATTTTCCCCGTAAATAATCTTCAGCAAGTCCAGCCAGCTTTTTACTTCCCACAAGCTGAACATGACACTGTCTAGCAAAAGAGTTAATTAATTCATTTGTATAAGCACGTTTAACTGTTCCAGGAGTCGCTAATACGGAAATAAAACCAGATTTTGTTTGTTCAGCAGCTGATTTAATTGCAGGAACCGTTCCTACAAAAGGGATATGAGGAAAATTCTGTCGTAAATCTGCTATCATCAGTGTAGAAACAGTGTTGCAAGCAATCACACATAAAGCTGGATTGTAACGTGTTAAAAGATTTGTAAAAATCTTCAAAATACGCTCTTTCAAAATATTTTCTTTCCAATTTCCATAAGGAAATCCTGCATCATCAGCAACATAGATAAATTGCATGTCAGGGATAAGAACACGCGCTTCCCTGAACACTGTTAAACCACCAATACCGCTATCAAAAAAAAGAACAGGTCGTTCATCCATTAGTTTTCACACTTATTTTTAATTTTTTTACGATCACGCTCTTCCGGTGCTCTACTCCCCCGTGGATATTGTGGCGAAAAATGATCCAAAGAAGATATAATGCCTCGCAATAAACGAACCTCAGGTTCACTAAAGTTAGCGCGCGTAAAAACAGAGCGCAAATTTGCAAGCATTACTTCTTTACGTTCTGGTGGTCTAAAATACCCACGGATATTCAAAGCCTCTTCTAACTGAGATAAAAAACCATGGAATATTGTTTTATTTGCAGGTTCCATCTCTGCTGCACGAAATGCCGTATCGCTGACATTCTCTAAACCAGTTTTCATCCATTCGTAAGACATTAAAAGAACCGCTTGCGCAATATTAAGTGACGCAAAAGCAGGATTAACTGGAAAAGTAATAATTTCATCAACAAGGCTGATTTCATCATTTTCTAGTCCCCATCTCTCTCTTCCAAAGACAATCCCGGTCTTATGTCCGATACTTTCACGCTGACGTAATACGCTTGCTGCTTCGACAGCACTTTTTACAGTTTTAAATCCACATCTTTCACGTGCTGTTGTGGCAAAAACATAGTGTAAATCTGCAATTGAATCACGCAATGTGTTAAAAATTACAGCATTGTTAATGACATGATCAGCTTTACTTGCAGCAGCTCTAGCTTTTTCATTTGGAAACATTTCTCGAGGTTTGACTAATCGAAGCTTAGAAAGCCCAAAATTTGCCATTGCCCTTGCGACCATACCAATGTTTTCAGGAAGCTGCGGTTCAACTAAAATAATAATGGGACCATTTGTTAAATTTTCACGATTCCTATTCGTTCCTGCCATCAATTTTACCTAGTTTCACTTAAACTATCTCCCTCTCCACTGTTTTTACGAAACCTTTTTCACAATACTCTAATGCTGTTTAATAATAAATTATAGATAATCTATCTTTTCATTCAAAGATAATAGTTTCTAAACCTAATAATAAATTTTAAAAGCCATTAAAGTGAACGATGGAATTTATAACAATTTATATAAGATATCGTAGCGTTTTTTACATCAATTTTATCTTTTTTTAATAGGGAACAGCCCCTGTAAATCATAATCTCAGTTGAATTATGAAATCATAAATCCTAAAAAAGGGATATGCACTTTATTCCCAAACTTTTTCCTACAAAGCTTATCCGTCGTTATAAACGTTTTCTTGCGGATGTTCAACAAGATGATCAGCATGTCCTCACCGTGTCTGTACCTAATACAGGATCAATGCTTGAATTAACAGCTTTCAACACCAATATTTGGCTTTCTTATCATAACAACATCAAACGAAAATATGCCTATCAATTAGAAATTATTGAAGCCGATAATACTTTGGTTGGCATTAATACTTCTTTACCCAATAAACTTGCGTTAGAAGCAATTCAAAACGGATTACTACCAGAATTAAGTGGATATAAAACAATTTTAAAAGAACAACGCTATGGGACACAATCACGAATTGACTTTCTTTTACGTGATGACATTCTTCCTGATTGTTACCTAGAAGTCAAAAATGTTCATTTTATTCGTCAGAAAGGATTAGCAGAATTTCCTGATAGCGAAACAAAACGTGGTGCACGTCACCTTGATGAGCTCGTAGGAGTTGTACAACAAGGAAAACGAGCTGCTATGCTTTATATTATTCAACGAGAAGATTGCTCAGCTTTTACAATTTGTCATGATCTTGATCCACTCTATGGACGTAAGTTTGATTTAGCATTAAAATCAGGAGTAGAATGTTATGCTGTAAAGTGTCATGTAAGTGTAGAAGGCATTTTTCCGATTCAGAGAGTAAAAATAGAAAATAGAAGAAACAATGACTGAGTATATCGAATATAATAAAATCCCTTTAAAATTTAATGGAAAAATCCGCATTTTCGATGATTATGCTTTTGCTAAAATGCGTGAAGTTGGTCGTATTGCTGCAGAATGCCTTGATGCGCTTACAGATATTATTAAGCCGGGCGTTACTACGCAAGAAATAGATGATTTTGTATTTATTTTTGGAGCTAAGCGAGGAGCACTTCCTGCTGATCTAAATTATCATGGATACAGCCATTCATGCTGTACATCTATCAATCACGTTGTCTGCCATGGCATTCCCAATAAAAGACCTTTGCAAGAAGGTGATATTGTAAATGTTGATGTAACCTTTATCCTTGATGGTTGGCATGGGGATTCAAGCCGAATGTATCCTGTTGGAAAAATTAGGCGTGCAGCAGAACGCTTGCTAAAAATAACCTATGAAAGTCTTATGCAAGGAATCGCTGTCGTTAAGCCTGGAGCAACGACAGGTGATATTGGGGCAGCCATTCAACAGTATGCTGAATCTGAACGCTGTTCAATTGTGAGAGATTTTTGCGGACATGGTATCGGCCAGCTTTTTCATGATGCTCCCAATATCCTCCATTATGGAACCCCTGGAGAAGGAGTTGAATTAAAACAAGGTATGATGTTTACAATTGAGCCTATGATTAACCTTGGTAAACCACAAGTTAAGATTTTATCTGACGGTTGGACTGCTGTTACCCGTGACCGCTCTCTGACAGCACAATATGAACATACAATTGGTGTTACAAATGAAGGGTATGAAATATTTACACAATCTCCTAAAAATATTTTTTATATTCCAAATTCGCATACCTAACGCAATGTAGAGATGTTATGGCTAAAAAATTAAATCAAAAGGAAGATACTCAAAGTAATCACTTTGCATTAACATCGAGTTCTCCACTCACCCCAGTATCAGAAAGAAAAAGTGAAGAGCCTCAGAAAAACGCACAGCTTCATAAACATTATCAAGGCCATCGTGAACGTCTTCGGAAGCGCTATTTAAAGTCAAAAGGAAATGCAATTGAAGATTATGAATATCTTGAATTATTGCTTTTTCGCACAATACCCCGTGCAAACACAAAACCCATAGCTAAAAATTTGATAGCACGTTTTGGTTCATTAGCTGATGTGTTGGGAGCGGATATTCACCGACTTCAAGAAATTCCAGGATGTGGTCCCGCCACTGCAGTTGATTTAAAAATTATTTCAGATGTTGCTGGACGTCTTGCTCGTGCGCAATTGTTTAAGCGCGATATTTTTTCATCATGGGATAAAGTGTTAGCGTATTGTAAAGCTGTTATGGCTCACGAAACACGTGAACAATTTCGTATTTTGTTTCTTGATAAGAAAAACGGCTTACTTGCTGATGAGGTACAACAAACTGGAACCATTGATCATACCCCTGTTTATCCTCGTGAAGTTATTTCTCGAGCTTTAGAGTTATCCGCATCAGGACTTATCTTAGTCCACAATCACCCTTCTGGCGATTCCACCCCCTCTAATGCAGATATAACAATGACATATAGATTAAAAGATGCAGCAAATGCATTAGGAATTATTATCCATGACCATCTTATTATTGCACGAAATAACCATACGAGTTTTAAAGCGTTAAAACTTATATAAATCTTATGGGATAAAAAAGACTTCATTCAACTATGAATAACGAATCAATTTTCTAAATCAATATCTAATATAGCCATTGAGAAATTATAGGAGAGCTCATCTTCATCTTCATCTCGATAGATAATGCCTAAAAACTCATCTCCCATATAAACCTCACAAGAATCACTCTTTTTAGGCCGTGCTCTGACTTGCAATGCTGAGTTTTGGAATATATTTTTAAAATAATTATCAAGTTTTTTTATTTCATCAGCATTCACTATGCTCTCCTGTTTTTTGAAACGATTAAAATAATTGCGTGTCGTGCAAATAAGACACTCTTATGATTCTGTAACGTCAGTAAAAAAGCATAATCTGAATATTTACTTAATATTACATATATTCACAACGTTCTTTATGCATTCATAAAGAACGTTTACAAAAGGAGTCTATCATTATTAAATATACCCGTATAGATTAAAAAATGGCAAAAAAAACTGTATATTTTTAATAATTTTACTTTATCTCCAATTTTAGCATCTGTATTTAAAACGCATATTCGTAAAAATAAATTGATCAATAATTTATAATTTTGTTTATTTTATAAAAAATACAAATAAAAATATTTTTTTATTTAAAACTACATTTTTTAGCAAAAAATATTTATTACATCATTCGAAAATAATTCTTTTTAATAACCTTTAAATTATAATTATCTAATCTTAGAAGAATTACGTCTCTGGAAAATATACAAAATAAGCTAATAAGAGTTTATTTTTCTTTTCATTTTTTATAAAAACTTATGTCACAACAGAAAGATTTTTTAATAAGCTTTTTTCAATTTATACGAAATAAAAATATTGGGTATTTCTGTAAATTCTAAAAGCTATGAAGAGTTCTTATTTTATAGGATAACGAGAAAGAAAATCGATAACGCCTTTTTTATAAACTTTATCGCCTACAGCAAACATATGATCTCGATCAGGAATTGATAAAGCTTTACCACAAGGCAACAAGGCTGCCAATGGCTCTGCATCACCGCCAATTTCATCTAATGAACCAACGGCAACAAGTGCTGGTTGTTTGATTTTGTAAACTTCAGACACCGTTAACTCCTGTTTTGATGTAATGATACAAGCAGCAAGAGCACGCCTATCGCTTTTCGTTTGATCTGCAAATTTACGGAACATTAAACCGCGCGTATTGGTAATAGTGGAAATATCTTCTGTTAAAAGGGCCTCAGCAACAGGCTCCCAATTTCCTGCTCCCGTCACCATACCAATACCTAAACCACCAAAAATAACACTGTGTACATATGTTGGATGCAAAAGAGCCATGAAAGCACTAATACGAGCCCCCATAGAATATCCCATAACATGGGCTTTAGATAACTCTAAATGCTGCAGTAACTTTACTGCGTCGCCAGCCATAGCTTGAGGTGTATAAAAGACAGGATCATAACTTTTAACTGAATCTCCGTGACCGCGATTATCAAGAGCAATAACACGATATCCTGCTTCAGTGAGAATACGAAACCAACCCGTTGCATACCAATTCACCCGTGCAGAAGATCCAAAACCATGGATCAACAAAATAGGCGCGCCCTGCCCTTCTTCTCGATAAGCAAATCGCAAACCATTATATTCAAAAAAACGAATATCTTCAGCGGTCATTTTTTATTGCACTTTCCACAAAGTACAGGATGAATAACACGTTGTCCTTTTTGTATCTTTTTTTTAGAAACTTCACCAGCGTTAATTTCAAGTGCAAAAGCTGCAGGAACTTCTGATGAAATGGTATTTGTTGAAAGTGGAGAAGTATTTTCAATAATCGATACAATAATTCCCTCAGAGTTTAAGAAAATCATATCTAAAGGTAAAGGCGTATTTGCCATCCACATAAAAATTTTCTGCTCATCTCCCGATCGAGAACTTTTTAGCTGCTTAAAGAGCATTGCACGATCGCGTGGAAAATCAGTTCGATACATTAAACCAGCTGCTGCTTGAGATGGCGTAAAAGCAATCTCTACCTTATAAAAAACCGAACCTTGCTTTGTATGTATTTCTAAAGGAATTGGATGCACAGGAATCTCTATGGGCTCCTTTGCTACAACAACACGCATATCTAACATAAAAAGCATCACCAATAAAACAATATGCCCCTTTTTAAAAGGCTTTAACATTCTTGTCTCCACCACAGAAAAATTTTAAATTTTGTTTCTAAATAAAAGGTACCAGAGTTTAAAAGTCAAAAAAAGAGGATTGCTTCCTTGTTATTTTCTAGTTTCTTTCAACGTAATATGCGAAATTTTCTTCATTTGGTTTATGGATTCACGAGAGCCATATTTTCTTTAAAAATCTACCTCTATAGCAATTTACGGAACAACAATCTTTAAAAATATAGAAAACATACTGATTTCACTCGTGAAATTCAATGCGTAGCTAAAGGAATGCCTATGTCCGGATAAATCTCTGCTGTCATTAAACCTTTTTCTCCTTTACCAAAACGTACAAGAACAACTTGGCCAGAACGAAGCTCTGCTAAACCAAAACGGCGCAATGTTTCCATATGAATAAAAATATCTTCTGTTCCTTGCCCACGGCTAAGAAAACCGTATCCTTTGTCACGATTAAACCATTTAACAATTGCTCGTTCTAGTCCACTTTCTGGAGTAACAACAACATGGGTACGGGCAGGAACTTCTGATGGATGAATTGCTGAAGAACAATCTATGGATTTCACCTGAACACACTTTAACCCTCGTTCAGTTTTTTCCACAGCACAAATGACTTTAGCTCCCTCTAAAGCTGTTTGAAAACCATCCCTTCGCATTACCGTAACATGCAATAATATATCGGGAAAATGAGGTAAATCAGGTACAATAAATCCATACCCCTTACTACCATCAAACCACTTAATGACACCACTGATTTCGATAATCTCCCCACAAGCACCTATACTATCCTCAGATGGGGAACAACCCTTTAATGCATCCTTACTCGTCATAATAACGTGATCCTGTAGCTTATAAATTGTACGATATTGATTCTCTAAGTTTAAGTAAACATTGCTCTTGTATCAACACGCAAGCCCCAAGATAAGATTTCCCCACATTGTCGTATCTTCTATGTTAATGTCAGAGAATATCAACATGAATATTTATAAAACTATTTGATTGTACACTTTACATACCTTACAAGGGGTGCCCTACAAAAGAGGTCATATAAAAGTTTTTTTACATAATGATATTTTGATTAATGTGTAACTTGCATGATGAAGAAGTTCAATATAAGGTGAAAAAACGACAATTCAATTAAGGAAAATGCGCAATGCAATTGAAGAAAATCCTTACGATAATCGCAGCATTTATGGCATTTACAGCAAATGTTTATGCGAGTGAACCTATTAAGATTGGTGTTTATCTTCCATTAAGTGGTCAAAATGCATTTGGAGGTCAGCTTGAAATTAGAGGTATAGAATTAGCCCATAAAAAAGTTCCAGAAATTTTAGGACGTAAAGTGGAACTTGTTATTATTGATAACAAATCTGATAAAGTAGAAGCGGCTAATGCTGTTATGCGTTTAACAGCAAGTGAAAAAGTGAGTGGAATCATTGGTAGCTATGGTTCTTCACTCTCGTTAGCAGGTGGTGAAATATCTGAAAAGGCAAAAACTCCAACCATTGCAACGTCCTCAACAAGTCCCCTTGTTACACAGGGTAAAAAATATTACTTTCGTGCTTGCTTTATTGATTCCTATCAAGGAGTAGGAATCGCAACTTATGTAAGCCAAACTTTACACGCAAAAAAGGCTGCTATCCTTAAAGATATTTCAAGCGATTATGCTATTGGTCTTGCAAGTTATTTTACGCGTGCTTTCAAAAAATTAGGTGGTGAAGTTATCTCAAATTTAAATTATAATTCTGGAGATCAGGACTTTTCAGCTGTTCTCACGCAAATTATCGCCCAGAAACCTGATATCTTATTCATTCCATCTTACTTTTCTGAAGGTGCTATCATCATGAAACAAGCACGAGAATTAGGGGCGAAGTTTCAAATTATGGGTGGAGATGCTATGGATAATCCAGAAACCATTACGATTGCAGGAAAAGCTGCAGAAGGTTTCTTACATACGACACTTCCCTATAGTGAGTATATGCCAAATATGTCAGTAGCTGCGCAAGAATTCACAAAAGAATGGAAAAAAGCTTACCCGGACAAAGAGCCAAATATCAATTCTGTTTTGGGATACACGAGTTATATGATGTTTATGAAGGCTATTGAAAATGCTGGTAGCACTGATCGTGAAAAAATTACTATCGCACTTAGCAAATTAAAAGATTTTCCTACCCCCTTTGGGGATATGTCAATGGATGAAAATCATAACCCTAAAATTCCTATTGGTATCATTAAAATACAGGATGGAAAACGTGTTTATTTAGAAGAAGTTAAACCTGCTTTTTAATTAAAAAGTTTTATTTACTAAAATGCAAGAATTGGTTGAGGATTTTTTTCTCAACCAAAAACTTAGAAATTTCTTATTATCCTATGTAAATTAACAAATGTGGAAGGATGAGAGATGAGCACTGAAATGTTCATCCAGTACTTTTTTAATGCACTGGCATTGGGATCTCTTTATGGGCTTATTGCTATTGGCTACACCATGGTCTACGGTATACTGAGACTCATTAATTTTGCTCACGGTGATATCTTTATGCTGGGAGCATATTTTGTTTTCTTTTCCACAATTGGCTTTATGCCTGCTTGGGTAGCTTTTCTTCTTTTGTTTTTTGCTGCTCTTGTTTATTATTCGGTCTTTATAGGCTTTAAAAGGCGTCCTCCAATTTATTGGATTGCTGCTTTTTTAATTCTTGCGCTAGGATTTGTTTATTATTTTAAAATTTCCCCGCAAGATTTTACACCGATTTGGGTTTTAGCTCTTTGTTTTTCCATTTTTATTACAAGTGCTGTGGGTGTTGCTGTTGATCAATTTGCTTATAAACCTCTACGCCATGCTCCGCGTATTTCGGCACTTATCGGTGCAATTGGTGTTTCTTTTTTTATTGAAAATCTTGCTACTGTACTCTTTAGTGGTGTTCCGAAAGGTGTACAACAGCCAGATTTTCTTGTAACACCATTTTTATGGCATCTAGGATCAGGAGCAGATGGTATCATCAGAATTGCTCCCATGTCTCTGATCGTTCCCTTTGTGTCATTAATTCTTATTTTATTACTATTATGGATTATCCATAAAACAAAACCGGGTCTTGCTATGCGCGCAATCTCCCATGATATTGAAACAACACGTTTGATGGGTGTGTCTGTCAATAAAGTTATTGCGTTTACATTTGGAATAGGCTCAGCTCTTGCCGCCATAGCTGGTATTATGTGGTCTTTACGTTATCCTCAAATTCAGCCTTATATGGGTGTTCTTCCTGGTCTCAAAGCATTTATCGCTGCTGTTATTGGAGGTATTGGTTCGATACCAGGTGCAATGTTGGGAGGATTATTATTAGGGTTTATTGAAATTATGATTATCGCATTTTTCCCTGCGCTATCTGGATATCGAGATGCCTTCGCTTTCATTTTATTGATTCTGATTCTATTGATATTGCCCACAGGATTAATGGGTAAAAGAAATCAGGAGAAAATCTAATGGCAAAGTCAGCGACAACTGTTTTATCGTGTATAAGTGTTTTAGTTCTCATAGGTTTTTTATTTTATGCTGATAGCCATTTTAATGACTATACGCTTCGTATCATCAATCTGATTGCTATTAATGCGATATTGGCAATTTCGCTTAATTTGATTTACGGTTTCACAGGTATGTTTTCTCTTGGACATGCTGGATTTATGGCTATTGGTGCTTATGTTTGCGCAATTTTACTTCTTTCCCCTGAACAAAAAGAAATGATGTGGATTCTTGAGCCTATTGCTGAACCATTATATCATTTGCAGTTACCTTTTTTTATCGCTGTTGTTGTAAGTGGTTTGTGTGCTGCTGTTGTAGGTTTATTAATTGCTTTACCAATATTGCGTCTTGGTGGCGATTATCTTGGAATTGCAACATTAGGTTTTGCGGAAATTATTCGCATTGTCATTACGAACGCAACATCGCTCACAAATGGCTCTTTGGGAATCAAAGGAATACCTCAAAATGCAACATTATGGTGGAACTATGGTTGGCTAGCATTTACAGTTCTCTTTATTGTCCTCTTACTGCAAAGTAATACTGGTAACGTATTACGTGCTATTCGTGATGATGAAATAGCTGCGAAAACTATGGGAATTAATGCTTTTTTCTACCGTAGTTTTTCCTTTACTGTTGGAGCGTTTTTTGCAGGTATAGGTGGCGCATTAATGGCGGCTCTTATTTCAACCATTGATCCAAAAATGTTTAATTTTCTTCTGACTTTTAATATTTTAATGATTGTTGTTGCTGGTGGTCTCGGTTCAATTACAGGGAGCATTATTGGCAGCATTATTATTACAGTCATGCTTGAATGGCTTCGTATTATTGAAAGTCCATTTGACTTAGGTTTTATACATATTCCAGAAACCCCAGGGCTTCGTATGGTTGTTTTTTCCCTTTTATTGCTGGTAATTATCTTGTTTTGGAGAAAAGGGTTAATGGGACAACGAGAATTTTCATGGAATGGAATTTATAGCTTTTTGACACGCAAAAAGCTTTCTAATACTGAGGGAAAGCTATGAACGACAATATCCTTTCACTCAATAATATTGTAATGCGTTTTGGCGGATTAGTTGCTGTAAATAATGTTAATATGGCAATTAAACGAGGAAGTATTACTGGATTAATTGGTCCCAATGGTGCTGGAAAAACAACAGTTTTCAATATGATTTCTGGATTTTATGCTCCTACAAGCGGCATCATTCTTTTTGATGAGAAAAAAATTTCTGGAGCGTCTCCTTATATTATCTGTAGAAGCCATATTGCCAGAACATTTCAAAATATTCGTCTTTTCTCAGGGTTAACGGTTTTGCAGAATGTTATGGTAGGAGCGCATGTTCGACAAAAATATCCTTGGTTTTCTTCAGCTCTCTTTTTTTCAAAAGCAATAAAAGAAAAGAAGGAAGTTTATAAAAATTCCTTGGAGCTCCTTGAACAGCTACAACTTGATCACCTTGCCAATCAATCGGCAACAGCTTTACCTTATGGTGTGCAACGACGTCTAGAAATTGCACGTGCGTTAGCCACAAAGCCCAAATTGCTTCTTCTTGATGAACCTGTTGCTGGCATGAATCCACAAGAAAGTGAAGATCTTAGAAAATTCATAGCAAAAGTGCAAAAAGACTTTGATCTTACAATTCTTCTTATTGAGCACGATATGAAAGTGGTTATGGGACTTTGCCAACATATTTTGGTTATGGAATATGGCTGTTGCATTGCCAGTGGTACACCAGATGAAATTCGTAATAACCCTAAAGTTATTGAAGCTTATCTTGGCGGAGATGTTTATGGATATTCTTAAAATAAAAAATCTTTACGTTCATTATGGCGCCATTAAAGCTGTCCAAAATCTTTCTATGTCCATAAAGCGGGGCAGTATTGTCACTTTAATTGGAGCCAATGGTGCAGGAAAAAGCAGTATTGTACGTTCTATTACAGGGCTTAATCGCTCTGTTTATGGAGAAATTACCTATAATGGCAAATCTATTATTAAAAAATCACCAGAAGAGATTTTGCGATTAGGGATTGCTCTAAGCCCTGAAGGACGACGTATCATGCCCCATCTCACTGTTTTAGAGAATCTTCATCTAGGCGCTTATATTCGTCACGATAAGCAGGGAATTTCCCGTGATATTGAATGGATATTTGACCTTTTTCCGCGCCTACGTGAAAGAGCAAAACAGTTGGGAGGAACAATGTCAGGTGGTGAACAACAGATGGTTGCTGTGGGCCGTGCACTTATGAGCAATCCTGATATGGTCATATTAGATGAACCCTCGTTGGGGTTAGCACCACTTCTCGTTCGAGAAATTTTTTCGATTATTCGAAAAATTAATGATATGGGAAAAACTGTTCTTCTTATTGAACAAAATGCATTTGCTGCACTTTCCATAGCTGACTATGCTTATATTTTAGAGGTAGGACATATTTTATTTCACGGTGAAGGAAAAACTATGCTCTCTGATTCGCGTGTTAAAGAAGCCTATCTTGGTGGGTAAGACTACGAATTAAGGAAATAGAGCTCATCCCTCCACCTTTTAAAAAAGCATTTCTCATTAAGGATGAGAAATGCTCCTTTGTGAATTTTGACTATTACATCCACCATTTTTCTGCACTGAATATTCCTGCTTCTTGTTCAATAATGTGCGCTATCTGAAAAATGACTTCTTCAGAAAAAGGTTTACCAATCAATTGCAATCCTAGAGGTAAACCATTTGATGACAGACCAGCAGGAACAGAAATTCCTGGTAAACCAGCCATATTAACTGGTACCGTAAAAATATCATTAAGATACATTGCTACAGCATCATTTTTTATTTTTTCATCAGCAATACCAAAAGCAGGTGTTGGTGTTGCTGGTGTCAAAATAGCATCAATGCCTGAAGCAAAACATTGATCAAAATCACGTTTTACGAGTGTTCTTACTTTTTGAGCTCTTAAATAACAGGCATCATAATAACCTGATGAAAGAACATAAGTCCCAACCAGAATGCGCCGTTTGACTTCATCACCAAAACCAACAGAACGCGTATTTTCATACATCTCAATGATGTCTTTTCCAGGCATGCGCAAACCAAAACGCACACCATCATAACGCGCTAAATTAGAAGAGGCTTCTGCAGGAGCTATAATGTAATAAGAAGGTAGAGCATATTTTGTATGGGGCAAAGAAATATCTTTAATCTCAGCACCTGCTTCTTTTAACCAATTTATTCCTTTTTGCCAAAGCTCAATAATTTCTGAAGACATTCCATCCACATGATATTCTTTTGGAATACCGATTTTCATTCCTTTGATTGATTGACCAAGATAACTTTCATAATCAGGAACTGGTAAATTGACGGAAGTAGAATCTTTTTCATCAAAAGAGGCCATTGATCTGAGTAAGATAGCACAATCACGAACATCTCTAGCAACAGGTCCAGCTTGATCAAGAGATGAAGCAAACGCGACAACGCCCCATCGCGAACAACGTCCATAAGTTGGCTTTATTCCTACAGTTCCAGTAAAAGCTGCTGGTTGACGTATTGAGCCACCTGTATCGGTTGCAGTTGCACCAGCACAAATTTGTGCAGCAACAGCGGCTGCGGATCCCCCCGAAGAACCACCGGGTACGAGTTTTTCATTTGAGCCTTTTTTTCTCCATGGACTAATAACGGGACCATAATATGATGTTTCGTTGGATGAGCCCATAGCAAACTCATCCATATTAAGTTTTCCTAACATCACAGCACCATCTTGCCATAAATTAGCCGTGACAGTTGATTCATAGTGCGGTTTAAAACCATCAAGGATATTTGAACAGGCTTGAGTATGAACACCATAGGTTGCAAAAAGATCTTTAATCCCCAAGGGAATTCCTTCCAAAAGCCCTCCCTGTTCTTTCGCTAAGCGACTGTCTGATTCAGCAGCCATTTTCATTGCCTGTTCTGCTGTTATTGTTACATAAGCATTCAAAGTTGGATTTGCCAACTCTATTGCTTGTAAATAAGCTTCCGTTAATTCTGTTGCTTTGAGATTTTTCTTTGTTAGAGCATCACGAGCTTGCGCAATTGTGAGAGTTGTTAAATCAGTCATATTGGTTCTCAAATTTCAAAAATATAAAAAGTTACTCAACAATTTTTGAGACAAGAAAAAAATTTTCTTCTGTAACAGGGGCATTGGCTACAATATCTGCTGCTTTATCGCCATCTGTAACACTATCTTCACGCATTCGTAGTGTCATCGGCATCACAGATGTTAATGGCTCAACTCCACTGACATCAACTTCATTCAATTGCTCTACAAAACCTAAAATAGCATTGATTTTTTTTGTCACAGGTTCTATCTCATCATCGTGGAGGGCAATCCTTGCTAAATGTGCTATCCGCTTGACTGTCTCTTGATCAACAGACATACTCTTTACGCCTTTCTGCTTTTTTGTTTATTTATTGATCTTTATTCTGGCTATACAAGGCTGCACTTGTAAGTGCAAGAATATTAGATAACATGAATAAAGAATATAACTATAGATCTGAAACATTAAAAAACGTATTATACCTTTATGACTGTTATTAATATAGATGAAGTTATAACACATCTTTTGCCTAGACAAACAATAGCAGGCTTAGATTTAGGGACAAAAACTATCGGAATTGCGATTTCTGATAGGGGGCTGATTGTCTCAAATCCGCGTCCTGTACTACAGCGAAAAAAATTTACAGAAGATGCTTACACACTTATTAAAATTTTTGACCGTGAAAATGTAGGCGTTATTATCATTGGCTTACCTCTTAACATGAATGGAAGCAGTGGCTCTCGTGTTCAAGCAACCAGAGCTTTTGTGAGCAATATGAAAGCTTATACAAAAATTCCATTTGTTTTTTGGGACGAACGTTTATCAACAATTGCTGCGGAACGGTCCCTTTTAGAAATGAATGTATCGCGCGCTAAACGAGCAAGCCGTATTGATTCGGCAGCCGCCGCTTTTATATTGCAAGGTGCTCTTAATAGAATTCAAAACTTTCATCATATGGAAGGATAGAGGACATTGAGCAAATGCCCTGCATTATATCGTGCAATGAGCATCCCGTAAGAAGATCTCCATTGTCCTCCAAGGCGGCTTTCCATATAGGCATTCGCAACATGTTCTATGTCTGTAGAACGTAATGCTGCTGCTGCTGCTGCATAAGCTACTTGTTCAACAAAAAATCTTCCTGCACCTTCATTTGCTGATGCCATATCACCTGCTGACTTAATAATTTCAATTGCTCGTGGTCCCGCTGGTCCAATATCAAGAGCAATTTTTTCTAACAATTTCTGAAACAATCCCGGTGCTTTTTCAGCAATAAGAATGGCATCCTTTACCAATTGATTAGCAGAACTATTTCTCACAATTCGCGCAGGCCCATTATGCAACATTTGTGATAATGGATTATTCTCTATAAAACTTTCAATACCAAGTTGTGCAATAATTTCACCAATAATAGGCACAACCAATTGACTTACATGATAAGCAATAATAGGTGTCATAATGCGGGCAAAAGCTGCTTCAGAACGGTCATTTGCTGCATTGTCAAATGCTCTCGCTAAACGCAAAACCAATGCTTGTGAGGCAGCTATATCTAATGCAATATCTGCAAAAATACGTTCTGTCAGTGGAGGTAAAGGCTGATTGGGCATTTTTTTCCGGAAAAAATCCATACCAAATTGAAGAGCCGCTCGTAAAACACCTGCCGATATGACAGATTGATCGAAACGCATCATCGTCTCGATATCTTTAATAACTTTAAGCCCTTCTCCAGCATTTCCCAAAAGCCAGCCATAACTGCCTTGGAAATCGACAACCCCCTCTGGTGTTAAAAGTTCTCCAGAACGCTGAATTAAATGACGAATCGATATAGATCCATTTAATGCGCCATTTTCTTGTATGCGTGGAATAAAAAAACAACTTAAATGACCATCTAAATCTGCACTAACAAGATATCCGTCAGCGGCAGGATTAATAACGTTGGTTTTTACAACATTTAAACGATATAGATCACGTTCCATACTTTCATCGAAAGAAATTTTCTTAACACTTGGAAAATTGAAAGCGTATTTTTCAATATCGTCAAATGCACAAGTTAGAGAAGCAGCCTTTTTATGATGAATAGGCTTTGATGAGGAATCATATTGGCGTGATAAAAGTACATTTTGCCATTTTTTGAAGAGCTCAATATCACTAATTAAAACAGCAATAGCTGCACTCGTTATGATAACTTCATTCAAATGTCCTGTTTCTAAACCAGCAGATAAAGCTAAACGAATCGCACGCGCTTGATAGCGTACTCCATTTTCTGAGCTCGTATTTTCCCAAAGCGAGGTAACCAAACCTGCTTGTCTAGAATATTGTTGAAGAGCTTGATAGGAAGAATGGATCTCTAATCTTTCTGTTGGTTGCCCCCATTCATCATTATAGCATAGTAAAGGCTTATAATGATTCGCTAAGTAAGAAAGTTTCCATGCTTCTCGACTCGCGGCAAAATCCCCTATTTCTTCAAAACTTGCTAACAAAAACTTAGGCAAAGTAGAAGCAATACGAAACATAAGCGTATCGCTAAGAAATGTATTTTTTCGACGAGTATTTTGCACAGATACAGCACTCATAGGTATATTCCTACATTCAAATCATTCATATCATAGACTATTTGTCTTTTTAGAGTTAAGAAACATTTATCATATTCAAACAAATGCTTGTTTAACCTGTTTAGAGAGAGATAAAGAAGAATGCTATGATGCAAAATAATTTTTTTCCACTTTTCCCTCATCAACATCTTTTAGCTATTAAAGATCTGAGTGTACAAGATCTTAATACATTGCTTGATCGTGCAGAAGCAAATGTTATCCTTTCTAACAAAATTGATAAAATAAAATCTACTTTGCATGGACGGACTCAAATTAATCTCTTTTTTGAAGCCTCTACGCGAACACAATCTTCTTTTGAATTAGCGGGTAAAAGGCTAGGTGCACACGTGATGAGTCTTGCGATCAGCAACTCATCTGTAAAAAAGGGAGAAACATTACTTGATACTGCTACAACTCTCAATGCGATGAAGCCAGATATACTTGTTTTTCGCCATAACAGTGCAGGAGCGGCAGCTTTATTAGCGCAAAAAGTTGATTGTTGTGTTATTAATGCAGGTGATGGTGCCCACGAACATCCAACCCAAGCTTTATTAGATGCTCTAACCATTAAAAGGGCAAAAGGTCGTATTGAAGGATTAACTGTTGCGATTTGCGGAGATATCTTACACTCACGTGTTGCCCGTTCCAATATCCTGTGTCTCAATGCTTTGGGTGCTCGTGTTCGTGCTGTTGCTCCCTCAACACTTTTACCCGCAGAAATTGCTCATATGAGTGTTGAGGTTTTTAACACGATGAAAGAAGGTCTTAAAAATGCTGACGTTATCATGATGTTGCGCTTACAGCATGAACGGATGACAGGCTCTTTCATTCCTTCTACGCGTGAATATTTCCATTATTTTGGCTTACATAAAGAAAATTTAGCCTATGCCAAAAATGATTCTATTATTCTGCACCCTGGACCAATAAACCGTGGTGTAGAGATTGCATCCGATATAGCAGATGGACCACAAAGTATGATTCAGACACAAGTAGAAATGGGAATTGCAGTGCGTATGGCTGTCATGGAGGCTTTATTAGATTCACGCGCAAAGATCAGTGGAGAAAAAAAATGATAAAACCAATTGTTTTTCAGAATGCTCGTATTATTGATCCTTCGCGCGCAATCGATGAAATTGGTACAGTTATTGTTAAAAATGGACGAATTATAGCCGCTGGAAAAGAAGCTCTGAATCAGGGATTCCCTGAAGAAGCAGAAGTTATTAACGCACAAAACAAAGCAATTCTCCCTGGACTTGTTGATGCGCGCGTTTTTGTTGAAGAATTAGGGAATGAACATTGTGAAACAATTACATCAGCAAGTTACGCGGCCGCAGCAGGTGGTATTACTTCCTTTCTTATGATGCCAAACACGCATCCAGTTATTGATAATGTAGCACTCGTTAAATTTATTACGCATACAGCACAGGAAATGTCATTGGTCAATATTTATCCCGTTGCTTCAATCACACAAGGTTTCAACGGACAAGAAATAACCGAATTTGGTTTGCTCAAAGATGCAGGAGCCGTTGCTTTTAGTGAGGGAAAAAAAACACTTCAAAATTCATCTGTTATGCGGCGTGCAATGACTTATGCACGTGATTTTGATGTTCCATTGATACATGAAACGCAAGATAAAGATCTTACAGGGCAAGGTGTGATGAATGAAGGACTGCTTGCCAGTTGGCTTGGTCTTTCTGGCATCCCTCGCGAAGCAGAAGTTATCCCTCTTGAAAGAGATCTGCGATTAGCAGTATTAACGCAAACACGCTATCATGCTGCTCAAATATCGACAGCACTCTCTGCTGATGCACTTCGTTTAGGTAAAAAACGCAGTGAGAAAATTTCAGCGGGTGTATCTATTAATCATTTATCTTTCAATGAAAATGACATTGGTGAATATCGCACCTCTTTTCGCTTAATGCCCCCATTGCGTACAGAAGAAGACCGTATAGCAATGATTGAAGCAATAAAGGATGGGATTATAGATGTTATTGTCTCTTCTCATGATCCTCAGAGTATCGACACAAAACATTTACCATTTAATGACGCGGCAGTTGGCGCTATTGGTATGGAGACCTTATTGAGCGCAGCCTTACGCCTTTATCATAATGAGAGCCTATCTCTTCTACGGATAACGGAACTTTTGTCAACGGCGCCTGCAAAGCTCTTTGGACTCAATGCAGGAACACTCAAAAAAGGGGCTCATGCAAACCTTATTGTGGTTGATCTTGAAGAACCATGGGTTGTTTCGAAAGAGAAGCTCTATTCACGTTCAAAAAATACCCCTTTTGAGAATGCACGTTTTCAAGGACGCGTGCTCCAGACCTTTGTGAAAGGGAAAAACGTTTTTAAACTTGATCAACAAATTTAATGAGATTCTTAATGAATGAAGCAGAAATATTTTTTCAATCCACTCCATGGTTTATTTTCCTCATATCTTATCTCATTGGCTCGATTCCATTTGGTCTTCTTTTAACGAAATTGTTCAAAATTGGTGATATAAGAACAATCGGTTCCGGCAATATTGGAGCAACAAATGTTTTACGAACAGGAAATAAAAAGCTTGCTGCTCTAACACTTCTTTGTGATATGTTGAAAGGAACTATCGTTGTTTTCGTTATAAAGTTTTTTAGTGATCCGCTAGACAATAGTATCCTTGTTTCTCTAGCAGGCTTTTTTGTTTTCTTAGGACATCTTTTCCCCGTATGGCTTAAATTTAAAGGTGGCAAAGGTGTTGCTACCTATCTAGGAGTCTGCTTAGGAATCTATTGGCCTGCAGCAATTATTTTTATTATTGTATGGATAACGATTTTTCTCCTCATGCGTTATTCTTCATTATCTGCGCTTATTGCTGTTACGATCACACCGATATTTGTTTTTTATTTTTCCGCTTCTTATTTCTATTGTATGCTGATTGTGATGAGCGTATTTGTGTTTATAAAACATTCTGCAAATATCGGTAGATTATTAATTGGGGAAGAAAGTAAGATTGGCACGCAACACGGAGATAAATAAAGGAATCCTGCTTACTGATCGTCAACGTCTAAGCTGGTTACGGTTATTGCGTAGTGAAAATATTGGAGCTGTTAGTTTTCGCAATCTCATTGATCATTATAAAACAGCAGAAAAAGCTCTGGCAGCACTGCCAGAGCTTAGTAGAAAAGGTGGTGGTTCTGCATCTATTAAAATAGCAAGCTTAGAAGATGCAGAAAAAGAAATACAAAAAGCTAAAAAATTAGGTGTCCGGTTTATCGGTATGGGAGAACCAGATTATCCAGCTTTTCTTAAGGTTACAGAAGCCCCTCCGCCGCTTATTGCTATCAAAGGTAATGTTTCAATTTTTCAAAAAACTTCTATTGGAATTATAGGTTCTCGAAATGCTTCAGCTGCTGGAAAAAAGCTTACGGCTCAATTTGCACGTTTTCTCGGAGAAGCAGACTTTGTAACAATTTCTGGGCTCGCTCGTGGAATTGATAGCGTTGCGCATCAAGCAAGTTTAAAAACAGGAACTGTTGCAGTCATGGCTGGAGGAATTGATCATATCTATCCTCCTGAAAATAAAAAGTTGCATGAAGATATTATTGCCAACGGTGGAGCCATCATCAGCGAAATGCCCATTTCTTGGAAGCCGCGTGCTATCGATTTTCCAAGAAGAAACCGTATTATTGCAGCTCTATCACTTGGTCTCTTGGTTGTAGAAGCAGCCCTGCGCTCAGGGTCCTTAATTACCGCACGTCAAGCAGCTGAAATGGGACGGTTAATTTTTGCCATTCCCGGTTCTCCACTTGATCCAAGATCTGTTGGTACAAACAATCTTATCAAAGACGGTGCTCTACTCACCACACATCCTTCTGACATTATAGAAACACTTACGCCATTAATTTTACCGCTTCCAAATTCGCAACTCAATTTTTTTGAGGAACCATCCTCTTTACAACTTGAAAAGGAGAATTTTAATTTAGCAGATGAAAAAAACAGCAGCCTCTCTTTAGCAGATGATGATGATACAGCACGTGCAGCAGTTTTCTCCGCTCTTTCAACAACGCCAATCGACTTAGACACACTCAGTATCCACTCCGGTGTTTCACTCCCAACTCTCTACCTCTTGTTGGTAGAACTCGAGCTTGCTGGAAAGCTTATTCGACACTCTGGTGGTTGTGTGTCATTGTCGAATCTTGATCTTCCCCAAGAGCCTCAGCACTATTAATAATGCTTTGCCCTTCTTTGGCAACCATATCCAAAAGCAATGCTAAAAGCGGACTGTGCGCCTGACGCGCCATCTGATTCATTTGCTTTGACATGTCTGTAATATATTGGATAACTTTTAAATGATTTATAAACATAATCCTCTATCCTTGAGCATTTCCCCTCCTACCTCTCAATAGACGTTATCTTAGTATTTCGCCGTATGTTTTTGTAATAACAGTGGAAAATAAATCGTGTAATTCTATATAGGGTGTACTCTAATAATGACAATCATAAGTTGTACAATATTCATGTTTTTTATATGGCTAATATTTTTTTATGTGCTCTTAAGCAATTGGCATTAGCTATTCGCGTAAAAGGCGTTTATAAAAAAATTTTTATTTCAATATTTGGGTAAAATTATGAATATCGTTATCGTTGAATCTCCAGCAAAAGCAAAAACAATTAATAAATATCTTGGGTCTCAATACAAAGTTGTCGCATCATTTGGACATGTTCGTGATTTGCCTGCAAAAGATGGTTCTGTTTTACCGGATCAAGATTTTTCTATGAAATGGGATATAGATTCTGCTGCCGCTAAACGTTTAAATGAAATAGCAAAAGCCGTTAAAGAAGCTGATAGCCTTATATTAGCAACAGACCCTGATCGTGAAGGGGAAGCTATTTCATGGCATATTCTGGATGTTCTCCGTCAAAAAAAAGTTTTAAAAGATAAACCTATTAAAAGAGTTGTCTTCAATGCCATCACCAAAAAGTCTGTGCTTGATGCTATGAACAATCCACGTGATATTGATACATCACTTGTAGATGCTTATCTTGCACGTCGCGCTCTTGATTATCTCGTTGGTTTTACACTTTCACCTGTTTTATGGCGTAAACTCCCTGGTGCGCGTTCAGCAGGACGCGTTCAATCGGTTGCTTTGCGTATTATTTGTGATCGTGAATCAGAAATAGAACATTTTATCAAAGAAGATTATTGGTCCATTACAACACAGTTAAAAACCATCCGAAATGATAGTTTCCAAGCAAGATTGACAATGTTTAATCAAAGAAAAATAGGCAAGCTTGATATTCAATCTCAAGAACAAGCAGACCAAATTCGCTTTATGTTGGAGCAAGCCCAATACCATACACTCAGTGTTGAAGCAAAACCTACAAAGAGAAATCCTTTTCCTCCATTTACAACCTCCACACTACAACAAGCAGCTTCTTCAAAATTAGGATTTTCAGCTTCTCGCACTATGCAAATTGCCCAAAAACTTTATGAAGGCATTGAAATTAATGGTGAAACGGCAGGGCTTATTACTTATATGCGTACCGATGGTGTGCAGATAGCACCTGAGGCTATTGATTCAGCAAGAAAAGTTATTCATGAAACTTTCGGAAAAGACTATATTCCTGAAAAGCCACGTTTTTATTCAACAAAGGCAAAAAATGCACAGGAAGCACACGAAGCGATCCGTCCAACAGATTTTCAACGCAATCCTAGTCAAGTCCGTAATTTTCTCGATAGCGATCAAGCAAAGCTCTATGAGCTGATATGGAAGCGTGCTATTGCCAGCCAAATGCGCTCTGCTGAAATTGAACGTACAACTGTTGAAATTGAAGCACAGACAGGAGAAAACTGTGCAAATCTACGGGCAACAGGATCTGTTATTCGCTTTGATGGCTTTATTTCCGTCTACACGGATCAACGAGACGAAGAAAATAATGAAGAAAATGAAACAACACGTTTACCACAAATAAACACTGGTGAAGCACTTACAAAAGAAAAAGTTGAATCTGTACAACATACCACAGAGCCCCCTGCTCGTTATTCTGAAGCTTCATTAATTAAAAAGCTTGAGGAGTTAGGAATTGGTCGTCCTTCAACTTATGCATCCACATTGGCGACATTGTGTGACCGTGGATATATTGTCATTGATAAACGAAAGCTTATTCCCGATGCCAAGGGACGTATTGTTACAGCCTTTCTTGAAAATTTTTTTAATCGCTATGTAGAATATGGTTTCACAGCAGATCTTGAAGAAAAGCTGGATCTTATCTCTGATGGCAAACTTTCTTGGAAAGACGTATTGCGAGATTTTTGGGATGGATTTAATGCATCTATTATCAATATCCAAGAACTCCGTATAACTAATGTTCTTGATGCTTTAAATGTAACATTAGCACCTCTCGCCTTTCCTGAACGCGAAGATGGAAGTGATGTACGTTCCTGTCCTCTTTGTAAAAATGGTCAATTATCATTAAAACTTGGGCGTTATGGTGCTTTTGTTGGCTGTTCCAATTATCCCGAATGTAAATACACACGCCAACTTGGTACAGATACTGGAGAAGAGAATGAAGCTGTACGCAATGATGAACCTGTTATACTTGGTATTGCCCCTGAAACAGGAAAAGAGATCTCTCTTCGTAATGGCCGGTTTGGTCCCTATATTCAACTTGGTGAAAGCAAAGAAGTTAAGCGTGCAGGATTACCAAAAGAATGGCAGGCAGAAAATGTAACCCTTGATAAAGCCTTGGCTTTACTATCCCTTCCCCGTGAAATTGGCATTCATCCTGAAACTGGAAAAACAATCACGGCTACGATTGGACGATATGGTCCCTATCTTAGCCATAACGGAAAATCTGCGCGCCTTCTTCATGCAGATGAAGTTTTTGATATTGGTATCAATCGCGCTGTTACAGTATTAGCAGAACAACAAGAAAACAAAACCAGGCAAAGCAGAACAACACCTGAAGCATTGGCAACATTAGGAGAGCATCCCGAAGGAGGAACCATTACCGTGCGCAACGGGCGTTATGGTCCTTATGTCAATTGGGGTAAAATTAATGCAACATTGCCAAAAGATAAAGATCCCATTAGTGTAACTCTTCCAGAGGCACTAGAACTTATATCGGCTAAAGCATCGAGTAAAAAAACAACTTCAAAAAGAGCTTCTTCTAAAACAAAAGCAAAAATAAAAGAGACATAAATTTTGGCTAAAGGTGAAAAAAACATAAAATATCTCTCTTCATTCAAGGGGAAAACTTTTCCCAATAAGGAAGCAATCCTTTCCTTTATAATTGAGAATCCTAACCACTCAAGTAAACGAGAAATCGCTAAAGCTTTTAACTTAAAAGGCGATTCTCGTATCTGGCTTAGAGATATGTTACGTGAGTTAAAGGATCAAAATCTCATATCTAAACACCACAAAAGAGCAATAAACAAAGGAAAATTACCCCCTGTTACTTTAGTGAAAATTAGTGGACGTGATAAAGATGGAAGTTTTATTGCAAAACCTCTTGAATGGGAAGATTCTCCAAAGCCCAATATTGAAATACACTCTTTTCATCACATAAAAGGAAGTAATATTGGTGTTGGAGATCATATTCTTGTAAAAGTTTTTCGAAATAAAAATTCTGAAAGCTCAAGTCATCCTTATACGGGACGAATTATTCGTAAAATTGACGTATCTCCCAAAAGCGCATTTGCTATTGTACGAAAATTGGAAAATAATCAATGGCGCCTTGATCCTATAGACCGCAAAACCAATGAACTCATTGTTGAAATGTCTCCAGAAATGAAGATTCAAATTGGTGATCTCGTTGAAGTCGAAATAAAAAAAAATACTGGTTACGGATTAAAGAGCGCAAAAATAAAGAATGTTTTAGGGCACATTAAGAGTGAGAAAACACTCTCAATGATAGCGCTTCTTTCGAAAGGAATTCCTTATATTTTTCCTGAAAGTGTTCTTGAGCAAGCCAAACATATCAAAGCTGCCAATATGGATAATCGTGAAGATTGGCAACAATTACCCTTTATTACAATTGATCCACCAGATGCAAAAGACCATGATGATGCAGTTTATGCAACCAAGGATAAGGATCCAGCAAATAATGATGGTTGGATTATTATTGTAGCCATTGCAGATGTTTCTTATTATATCAAAACAGGAAGCGCTTTAGATAAAGAAGCATTGAAACGTGGAAATTCTGTTTATTTTCCCGATACCGTTGTGCCAATGTTACCTGAACGCCTTTCTCATGATTTATGTTCTCTGCGTGAAGGAAAAGAAAGACCAGCTTTAGCCGTTCGTATGATTTTTGATGCAAACGGTAATAAACGAAAACATAGTTTTCATCGTACTATGATTCGTGTAAGAGCCAAACTTTCTTATCAAGAAGTACAATTGGCAATTGAAGGTAATATAAATGAAAAAATAGCCCCTCTTTTTGAGAGCATTTTGCACCCCTTATGGGAAGCCTATGCATGCCTTAAAGCTGCGCGAAATCGTCGCCAACCACTAGAATTAGAAATTGCAGAAAAAAAGATTATTCTTGATCAAAATGGATGCATAAAAGATGTTGTGAGTGAAACACAATTAGAAGCGCATCGTTTAATTGAAGAGTTTATGATACAAGCCAATATTGCAGCTTCTGAAACATTAAAACAACATCACCAGCCGCTCATTTATCGTATTCATGAAAAACCTTCTCTTGCTAAGCAAGAAATACTTCGGAGCTTTCTTCAAAGTTTGGGGATACCACTCTCCCGCGGAAGCGAACTTACCTCAGCGCGCCTTAATAGAATTTTAGAAAAGGTCGCTCATACTCAACAACAAGAACTAGTCAATCAAGTTATTTTGCGTTCACAATCACAAGCAGAGTACAACCCTAAAAATAGTGGCCATTTTGGTTTGAATTTGCAGAACTATACACATTTTACATCACCAATCCGTCGTTATGCTGATCTCATTATTCATCGAGCACTCATTAAAGCTCTCAAATTAGGAAATGATCAATTAACAGATACACAAGAAAAAAATCTTGCAGAAATTGCTACGCAAGTTTCTTTATACGAACGCCGTGCAATGATGGCTGAAAGAGAAACGATAGATCGGCTTGTTGCTCACTATTTAACGAATAAAATCGGTCGTATTTTTACAGGCCGCATTTCCGGAGTTACAAAAGCAGGTCTTTTTATCTCACTTGATAAACTCAATACAGATGGTTTTGTCCATATTTCTACACTTAAAAATGATTATTATCATTTTGATGAAGCACAACATGTTCTTGTAGGACAGCGTAGCCATAAAGGCTATCAGCTCAGTGATGTTGTAGAAGTAAAACTTATAACGGTACAACCTTTTGCTGGCGCTTTATGCTTTGAACTGTTAACAAAACCTCGTCCAATAAAATTTTCACCGACATCCTACCATAAAAACAAATTAAAAAAACAAAAGTATACTCTTTATGGGAAAAGAAAAAATTAAGCTTCTTGCCCTCAATTAAATAGAATATGAATAATAAATTCAATTTAAGAAATGACTTATATTATATAATATATATACAATATTCTTTCTCTAGTATACAAGAGGATAAATTTTATTATTAAGTCTATAATAACCATATAAAAATCTTGCAGTTTTTTATACTTAGAAAATGAGAGAAACTGCAAAGGATAGTTTTGGCTTCCTTTCATTTCAGCTCATCTTTTCATTGTTTAAATAAACAAGAGTACCTTAAGCCATTCTCATGAAAAAAAAACCTTTTGACTCTCAAAATAATTCTTTGCGTGCAATTATTGCCGCTATTGCAACCATTGGCACTGTTGGAACAGCATTGGCAATGGGAACACAACTTGTTTCTCTTCTTATGGCAGAGAAAGGACTTTCCAACAGTACAATCGGCTATAGTGGAACAGTTGGTGGAATCGCCACAATTATTGCAGCTATTTTTACGTCTCGAATCGCCTTATGCTTAGGAATCGCTCAAACAATATTGTTTATGATGGCGATAGGATCTTTAAGTTTTTTAGGATTCTATTTTTTTGATCCCATATGGGTTTGGTTTATTTTAAAGTTTATATTACATTTCAGCATGACAGTTATGTTTATCCTGTCAGAGTTTTGGATCAACAGTTATGCTCCCCCCAAAAAACGCGGTTTGATCCTTTCTATTTATGCTATTGTCTTAGGATTAGGGTTTATAATAGGTCTAACGCTGCTAGCAAAAGTGGGAACACAAGGATTTATTCCTTTTGCTGTTGGATATAGCCTTATTATGCTTGCTACTATACCAATTCTTACCGCTTGGAAATTAAGTCCAGAATTTCAAAAAAATCAATATATGCCATTTTTTCGTTATCTTTTTCACGTTCCAAGTGCAATGATGGCGGTCCTTGTTTACGGGGCCATTCAAATGGGCGTATTAACTCTTATAATACCCTTTAGTTTATCCATTGGTTATAATGAGAATGAAGCAGCACATTTTATGGCAACCCTTGCACTTGGGAATATTTTCCTCTTAATTCCTATCAGCATTATAAGCGACTACGCCAAAGATCGACGCTACCCACTGATGAGTTGCGCTATTCTAGGTTTTATAGGAACTTTTATAGTACCATGGATTCTTCAATATCCATGGATTCTGATGCTTGATTTGTTTTTTCTGGGTGGTGTATCAGCGAGCCTTTATACAATTAGTCTTGCACATTTAGGAGCCCGTCTCAAGGGGCAAGAACTTGCTGCTGCTAATTCTGCTTTTATTTTTTGTTATGGAATTGGTATGCTCATCGGACCGACCTTTATCGGAAAATCCATGGATATCTTTAAACCCTTTGGTTTTTCAATAGCCATGGCTGTTTTTTTCGGTTTATATGTCATTTTGGTGTTTGTCCAACTTATGAGAAAATTAATCAGCTCTTGACTTTTTTGAGAACATCCGTAGTGTTGCCGGAAAATCTGATGATGTCGGAAATAAATTTTGACAGAAATAATATTTTTTCAGTATAAATAGGGTATTTACATTATGGCTAAAGCAGCAACCATTAAGATCAAGCTTTTATCAACTGCAGATACTGGTTTTTTCTATGTAACAAAGAAAAACAGCCGTACAATGACAGATAAAATGAGCAAGCGTAAATATGATCCAGTTGTAAAAAAGCACGTTGAATTTAAAGAAACAAAAATTAAATAAATAAAATTATTATTAAATTGATAGATTTTATACTCCAAAAGAAATGTGGGAGTATTGCTCTTCAAAGTTATTTTTTGAGGGGTGTTTTTTTTATTTCCTTAAGTTTAAAAAGTTTACTTTAAACTTTGTATGTTTTGTACGGATTTGGATAAGTTGATTTATTATTTAAGTTGCTTACATATATTTTGCATGAGTATTTGATTATTGTGATATCTAACGAAAATTTTGTCATTAAAACGAGACATTGTTTCGTCATATGAATAAAGCTTCTCGGATGAATTATAAACAATACTAAAATAGAGTTATAGTAATGTTAGCAGTTTCTTTATTTCATGAAAAAATCTTTTTCTCATTTTGATCTAAGAATCTTTAATCTAAAAGTTATCGGTTTCAGTATTTTTGTCGCTGCTAGCATTCTTATCATTATGTCAACTTATTTTAAGCAGACTCAACGGTTGCCTCAAAAAGAAAATTTTTCTTCTCAAAACTCTGTTAAAGGAAATGCTTTAATCATTGATGGCGATACCATTATGATTTCTTCAATTAAGATTCGACTAGCTGGAATTGATGCTCCTGAACTCCACCAATTTTGTGGAAAAAAGGAAGCACGCTACCCTTGTGGGCTTGAAGCAAAGAAATATTTAGAACTATTATTAAAAAATCAAATTGTTACATGTCACTGGCAAAAAACAGATAAATATCGCCGTATTCTTGCAACATGTAAAACAAAACAAGTTAGCAATATCAACGCAACACTTGTACATAATGGTTGGGCTGTAAATTATTATGAATACCCCAAAGAAGAGCAAGAAGCTAGGAAGAAAAAGAAAGGAATATGGGTATCAAGTTTTCAACGACCAAAAGAATGGCGCAAAGCAAATCCTCGCACAGAATAAGAAAAATATTTTTTAATTTTATTTACTAATGAAACAATGTAGCCCAATTATCAAACTTGAAAAAGAGATCTATTCCTGTCGTGTTTGCGTCCAACAACCCCATTATTTTCCTCCTCTTCCTCATGAACCAAACCCTGTCGTTTATTTATCCGATACTGCTTCGATTGCAATTGCAGGCCAAGCACCAGGGTTGCGTGTCCATGAAACTTCTATCCCTTTTAATGATCGCTCTGGTGAAAAATTGCGTAATTGGCTGGGTGTCACGAAAGAAGAATTTTATAATAAATCTCTTTTTGCTATTGTTCCTATGGGATTTTGTTTTCCAGGTTATGACAAAAATAAAGCTGATTTACCACCAAGACGGGAATGTCGAGAAATATGGCATGAAAAGATATTTCAGGCAATGCCTCAAATAAAGCTTGTTCTTGCTATTGGCAGTTATGCGCAAAAGTGGCACATTACAGAATTAAAACATAAAACCGTTTCTGCAACTGTTGGTGATTGGAGAAATATTCTTTCCATTCCTCAACCTCGAGGCTATAATGTTATGCCTTTGCCTCATCCGTCATGGCGAAATACTTCTTGGTTACAGAAAAAACCATGGTTTAACGATGAGCTTATTGTATATCTGCGTCGTTTAGTGCGTAAATTTTTATAAATTAAAATATTGAGAAAAAATATGGATCGTCTTGACCGAAAAATTTTACATCTTTTGCAAGAAAATGCGACACTTTCTGTTGCTGATATTGCTAAAAAAGTGGGGCTTTCTACCACTCCTTGCTGGCGTAGAATTCAAAAACTTGAAGAAGATGGCGTCATTCAACGTCGTGTTGCTGTTCTTTCTCCAGAAAAAGTAAACGCACACGTCACTGTTTTTGTGTCTATTCGCACAAATACACATAGTCATGAATGGTTTAAGCGTTTTTCAAAAATTGTGCAAGAATTCCGTGAAGTCATTGAATTTTATCGAATGAGTGGAGATATTGACTATTTATTGCGTGTTGTTGTGCCCAACATTGAAGCTTATGATCTTTTTTATAAAAAATTAATTTCTAAAATTGACATCCGTGATGTCTCTTCTTCTTTCGCAATGGAACAGATTAAATATACAACAGAACTTCCACTTAATTATATTAAATTACACGACAAGACGCATGAACAAAGCTCTTAAGATTTTTTATATCCGTCTTATGATCTTTTAGGCATTCAAACTTTCTTGTTAAAAAACCACCATTTGTGCATGTGTTAAAACAGCAGCTTTGACAATACCAGCTGCTATAGCTGCTCCTGTCCCTTCACCAAGACGCATCCCCAAATCTAGAAGTGGTTCTTTGCCAATTTTTTTTAAAAGTTTACGATGAGCTGTCTCAGAAGAAACATGTCCAACAAGGGTATGATCAAGAGCTTTTGGATGCATTTTATAAAGAACCGCTGCTGCTGCTGTTGCCACAAAACCATCTAAAATAACGGGTATTTTTTCTATTCTTGCTGCTAAAATAGCACCAACCATAGCAGCAATCTCACGTCCTCCTAAGCGACGCATTATCTCAAAAGGATCATTAAAATAATCCTTATGCAAAGAAATGGCTGTCTTAACCGCTGCAATTTTACGCTGATAAAAATCACCTTCTGATTCCATACCATTTCCTGTCCATTCTTCCACTTCCCCTCCAAACAATGCTAAGCATAAAGCTGAAGCTATTGTTGTGTTTCCAATTCCCATTTCTCCAATACATAAAAGATCTGTCCCACCCGCAATGGATTCCATTCCAAATGCCATTGTAGCAGCCGCACTCCGCTCATCCATTGCGGCATCCTTCGTAATATTCATTGTTGGATATTCCAATGCTAAATCAAAAATTTTTAATCCAAGATCATAAGCAATACAAATTTGATTGATAGCAGCTCCACCAGAGGCAAAATTTTCTACCATTTTTTGTGTCATAGATTGTGGAAATGGTGTAATATTCTCCTCTACAATACCATGGTTTCCAGAAAAAATAGCAACCAAAGGTCGCGTTACGATAGGTTTTTCTGTACCCCTCCACCCCGCATACCAAACAGCAATATCTCCTAGTTTTCCCAATGTTCCTTGCTCTTTTGTTAAGTTTTTTTGCCATTTTTTTGCCAAAATTATAGAAAACTCATCAGCAACAGGTAAATTTGTAAGCAAAGCACGAAAATCATCAAATGGACTAGCGATCATAAGGATACCTTTTAAAATCTACAATGTTTATGAAAATCACGTCATATATACAGGATATGAATAATTTATTGTTTTTTTAACAGTGCTTTAAAAATGTTAAATACTATGAAAGCAATAATTTCTACATTCTATTTTCTACCCCAATAACAAACGTGCAAGATTCAAAATGTTATTAATATCTTATGACTACTTTACAGTGATACCCTTAAGCTATTTTTTATTTAATAGGCATAATCAGCATGCCGTTTAATATATAAATTCTAACATTCTTATTCATAATAAAAGTTATAAACTTTCAAAAACTTATAAAATTGAAGGGATCAAAATTATCGCAAAGAAATCAAAACGCAAAGGATCTCAACTTTAATATATGTTAATTGTCTGACTGTTATTAAATGAGAGCATAAAAAGCTTCTTTTAAAGTACATATATCTGCGTTTGGTTTTGTCGCATCATTTGATAGTATTTGCCGCCATCGACGTGCACCACCCCGCCCATGAAATAAACCAATCATGTGACGCGTCACATGAGAAAGCCGTCCCCCCGATGCAATATGTCGAGCCGCATAATCACACATAACCTCAATAAGATCACTCTCACTTAGACTATTCTGCGACTCACCATAGAGTTCAAAATCAATATGTTTTAACAAAGTTGGATCATGATAAACTTGGCGACCAACCATGACAGCATCACAGAAAGTTAAGTGTTCTTTGATCTCATCAATCGATTTAATTCCACCATTTATCCCAATGAATTTATGAGGATATTGACCTTTTAATTTGTAAACCCTTTCATAATTAAGGGGCGGAATATTGCGATTTTCTTTCGGACTCAATCCTTGTAGCCATGCCTTGCGTGCATGTATCCAGAGCGCATCACATCCAGCATTCCAAACCTGATTAGCCAAAAGATCTAACGCTAACTCTTCATCTTGTTCGTCCACTCCAATCCGACATTTGACAGTTACAGGTATAGTAACCTCTCGTTTCATTGCTTCTACTGCATTTGCCACAATGTCTGGATGTAGCATCAAACAAGCTCCAAAGACCCCTGCTTGAACACGATTTGATGGGCAACCAACATTGAGATTTATTTCGTTGTAGCCAAAATCCTCAGCAATTCGTGCAGCTTCTGCTAACTTTTTCGGATCTGCCCCCCCTAATTGTAATGCAACTGGACGTTCTTTGTCGCTAAAAGCCAACAATTGTTCACGAACACCATGAATGACAGCATCTGCTACCATCATTTCCGTATAAAGGAGAGCTTTTTTCGTTAAAAGACGATAAAAAAACCTGCAATGTCGGTCTGTCCAGTCCAACATTGGTGCTACTGCAAATTTTATAGGCGATGGAAGGTTGTAAAATATCATGAGGGTATTACTCTCATGTCCCTATAGCTCTCTCTTTATACATAAAAAAATACTTACTTTTAGTTTACGGAAAATTTTATTCTCTTATACTATCATGAGTATAATAACAGCTCATTATTTCCAATTGATATCAAGGTTTACTACAATCAATCATGCCAAAACACAATATCGCATTTCTCATAGATTAGTGTTCAGGTATATAAACATGAAAAAAGAAGATTTTTACTATAATATAAAAATCTCATTTATAAGTTCTTCTTACGCTCTTCAAGCCTCTCCCCTTACATGATTTAGTACAGCGTTTAAGATAATAAATGCTAAACTAACACATTATACAATTTTTCATGATCGATTTAATTTTCTTTAGATTTTTTTAACTCATTGTGCAAATAAACGATACAGAAAGTAGCTTTATCTTCTCCTAAAGAAGAAAAAAACCTTATTTCACACGAATCTAATTATAAATTATTTTTTATCAATGAGTTCTTTTTGGTGATATTCTTAGATTTCACTTTATAAGATAGACAAATTTCATCTTAAATATTCTATCTAATTTTGCCATTTTGTGATTCTTTCAAAAAAAAACTAAAATCAGGGTATAGACAACCATTGCCTTTTTAATATCTATAACTAATATCAGTATCTCTCGAAGGAAAATATTTTACAATATTGCAGATACAATTTGTAAAATGAAATGATCATAAACGTTGTTCAATCTCTTGTTGGCTTTGCATATAGGAAGAAAGAGTATCAACCTCTTGTTCATTAAATAGGAGCCCCAGTTTTGAACGACGCCATAACACATCTTCACATACTTTAGCCCATTCTTTTTCCATCAACCATTTTACTTCTACTTCATAAAGCCCATGTCCAAAATTTTTTCCTTTATTTGCCTTACCATGTGCAAAGATCACCAATGCTTCCGTACCGTAGGAGCGTGCAAGCCTGCGATGTGTAAAAGCATCTAAATCTGGCATTAAAAGAGCAATCCTATTTTCGATTGTATCTAATTTGTTATAGGGAAAATCACCCCCTGGAAGTACTGCCTTAGCCGTCCATGATGCTCCCTTTTTACCAAGCTCTTTTTCAACAAATTTCATCGCATCTTCAGCCAACTTACGATAAGTTGTAATCTTTCCACCATAAAGATTAAGTATCTTTGGTGTCGTTCCTGTTCCCATTTCTTTTAAAACATAATCGCGCGTAATTTTTTGTGCTTTTGAAGCTCCATCATCATAGAGTGGACGAACTCCAGAGTAAGACCAGACAATCGTTTCAGGCAACACTGGTTGTATGAAATATTCACTGGCTGCTGCACAAATATAATCAATTTCTGTATCAGTAATATGAACGTCAGCCGGATCTCCTTGATAATTACAATCTGTTGTTCCAAGTAAGGTAAACTCTTCTTGATACGGAATAGCAAATATAATACGCCCATCACCATTTTGAAAAATATAAGCACGATCATGAGTATAAAGCTTGGGAACCAAAATATGAGAACCTCTAACAAGCCGTACTGGTGGATGTTCTTTACAATCTAATATGCTTGCCAAAACATGATCAATCCAAGGTCCTGTCATATTCGCGATATAAGAAGCTGTGACACTATATTCTTTGCTACTTAACTTGTCTTGAAGAAATATATGCCATTTATTGTCTTCTTTTTTTAAAGAGAGAACTTCTGTTCGTACTTTTATATCAGCTCCCCACTTTTCTGCATCACGAGCATTGCCAATAACTAAACGCGCATCATCTACTCTTGCATCAGAATATTCAAAACCTCTCTGATATTCTTTCTTCAGTGTAGAGCAAAATTTTTGTGAAAAATTAATCGTTTTACTGCGCCACAATTTCTGATTCCAATTCCCTAAATAATCATAAATAAAAAGTCCAAAACGCAACATCCAAGCAGGGCGCAATTCTTTATGATAAGGAAGGAGAAAACGCAAAGGACGCACAATATGTGGAGCCATACGTAAAATGATCTCGCGTTCTTTCAATGCTTCACGAACAAGTTTGAACTCATAGTGTTCAAGATAACGAAGCCCACCATGAATAAGCTTTGTTGACGCACTTGAGGTCCCAGATGCAAGATCGTTCATTTCAGCCAATCCCACTTTAAATCCGCGTCCTGCTGCATCTCTTGCCAATCCACAGCCGTTTATCCCTCCTCCAATGATAAACAGCTCATAATGTGTTGTAGTTTTCATAATTTCACTTTTCATTATTTAATTTTGTTTCTCAGTATTCAATAAAGCAACAGGAAAAAATAATACAAGTGTTCTTCATTGTATTATCAACGTACTTTTTCTTAAAATAAACACGCACAAAAAGCTTTTGATATCCTTATACATCAAAACAACATTTGACAAATTAAAGAGAATTTTTTTATCTTTTACAAAACATAATCCTTGCCAAGCCAAGGTTCATCATATGAAATCTTTTTAGAGAAAAATTGATGTTTTTTCTCATTCTTAAAGATACACTATAACTAAATGCTTCATTGCACATAGATAGCACTTTTCATATAGTTCACTCAATGACACCCTAGAAAATGTGAAGGTATCCAAATGAATTATCACTCTCAAAACTCGAAAATAACACTTCTTTCAAAAATTTTAGTCATAGTTATGTCGAGTATTTTAATCTTTTTACCTTCTTTATCAAACGCAACGTCACGCTCAAAAACAGCAAATGATTTAAGCTTAGAAAAGCTTAAATCACAACTTTTAGAAGATTCTAGCTTTTTATCTAAGCTTAAAGAAAAAATGATACCACATACTGATTCTCATCATATTCAACAAATCGTCAGAGAGTATCTTCTTACTCATCCAGAAATTATGATTGAAATGCAGCTTATTCTTCAAGATAAGCTGGAAAAACAGAATGAATACGAAAACCAAAAACAAACTTCAGTCATTCATTCATTAGAAAAAGAGATTTTTCATTCTCCTCATGACGCTGTTTTGGGAAACCCAAATGGTAAAAGAGTGCTTGTCAATTTTTTTGATTACAACTGTGGATATTGTAAAATTTCCTATTCAAATATAGAAGACTTGATAAAAGAATATCCAGATTTAAAGGTTATTATCAAGGACTTACCAATTTTAAGCTCTGATTCTATGGCAGCCCATACTGTTGCCTACGCATTTCGAAAACAATTTCCAGAGAAATATCCTCAGTTTCACAAAACGCTTTTAATGTATCAGGGTCGTGCAAATGAAGCTAAAGCTATTAAAGTAGCTGTTTCATTAGGAGCAGATGAAAAAAAACTACATAATGCAATACAAGATCCCACTCTGCAAAACGCTTTTAAAGAAAACATTCAAATTGCCTCTGCACTTCATATTACGGGAACACCTTCTTACATCATTGGTGATAAAATATTCATCGGCGCTGCCAAACAGGATATTCTAAAACAAGCGATAGATAATACACAGTGAATACCTGATCCGTTTTAGGAAGAATACTGTAAATGAGGTAATTTTATGCTTTCTCTTTTTTGATAACAGGCTTATAAGTGCAATTTTGCGTAAAGCAGATACGAGTTTTAAATTGCAAAGTATAATGATTTAAAGGAAATAAAAATCTTTAAAGCCTCAAAAGATGTCATCCCTAATCTAGAGATATTCGGTCATAAAATGAGATAATGACGATCTTCATTGATCAAGGAGTTAGAAATAAAATGGCAACAAAAAAAATGGATTCGGCAAAAAACGCAATTGATACGAAAATTATTCGTGATCTTGCTGAAATTTTGAATGATACAAATTTAACGAACATTGAAGTTGAACAAGGGGAGCTTCGTATTTGTGTCTCACGCCAAAATACCTTAACTTCTTCTGAGCAAGCAATCTATGCTCCTGTTTCTACTCCTACTTTTTCTGTAACATCTTCTCCAGTTCCAACAGCTGAATCTCCTATACAATCTATCCAAGAAGATAGATCAAAAAACACAATAACCTCTCCAATGGTTGGAACAGCTTATCTTGCACCTTCACCAGGCGCGCAACCTTTTGTAGAAGTAGGGCAAAATGTTTCTGAAGGGGAGACATTACTTATTATTGAAGCCATGAAAACAATGAATCAAATTTCATCACCGCGCTCAGGTACGGTAACCACTGTTCTTGTCAAAGATGGTCAACCTGTTGAATTTGGTGAACCACTTATTATTGTTGAATAAAGCGAGGGGCAACCATGATTCGAAAAATCCTCATTGCTAATCGAGGAGAAATTGCTCTTCGCGTTTTACGTGCATGTAAAGAACTTGGCATAAAAACCGTGGCTGTTCACTCTACCGCTGATGCAGATGCAATGCATGTTCGTCTTGCTGACGAAAGTGTTTGTATTGGCCCTCCTCCCGCTCGTGATTCCTATTTGAGTATTCAGCAAATTATTGCTGCTTGTGAAATTACAGGAGCGGATGCTGTTCATCCAGGTTATGGCTTTCTTTCTGAAAATGCAAAATTTGCAGATGTTCTAGAAGCCCATGATATTACATTCATCGGTCCAACAGCTACTCACATCCGAATCATGGGCGATAAAATCGAAGCAAAGAAAACCGCCAAAAAACTTGGTATTCCTGTAGTTCCCGGTTCAGATGGAGCAGTCACTGAAGAATCAGATGCTTTACGCACTGCTCGTGAAATTGGTTATCCAGTTATTATAAAAGCTTCTGCAGGTGGTGGTGGACGTGGTATGAAAGTCGTTCATTCTGAACAAGAATTTTCTATAGCTCTCAAAACAACGCGTTCAGAAGCGAAAGCTGCTTTTGGTGATGACGCTGTTTACATAGAAAAATATTTAGAAAAACCCCGTCATATTGAAATTCAAGTCATAGGTGATGGTGCGGGAAATGCTATTCATTTAGGAGAACGCGATTGTTCACTTCAACGACGGCATCAAAAAGTATGGGAAGAAGCTACATCACCTGCACTTAATGAAACTGAACGGAAAAAAATTGGAAGTATTGTTGCAAATGCCTGTGCCCAACTTGGATATCGTGGAGCTGGTACTATTGAATTTCTTTATGAAAATGGCGAATTTTATTTTATTGAAATGAATACACGTTTACAAGTCGAGCATCCTGTAACTGAAGCAATTACAGGTATAGATTTAGTCCACGAACAAATCCATATTGCATCAGGCTGTAAGCTTTCAGTGACACAAGATGAAGTCTGTTTTTCTGGTCATGCCATTGAATGCCGTATTAATGCAGAAGATCCTATTAACTTTACGCCATCACCTGGAACCATTACACATTTTCATACACCTGGAGGTTTAGGGATTCGTGTTGATTCAGGCGCTTATTCAGGTTACCATATTCCTCCTTACTATGATAGCATGATTGGAAAGCTGATTGTTCATGGACGTACCCGTTTAGAATGTATGATGCGTTTACGGCGTGCTTTAGATGAATTTGTCGTCGATGGGATAAAAACTACACTGCCTCTTTTTCGCGATCTTATTAATAATCAAGATGTTGCTGATGGTAATTATAATATTCACTGGCTAGAAAATTACCTTGCTCATCAATCAAAGTCTTCAGATTCGTAATTCGATAGCAAAACGGTGCATTCTTATAAAAGATTCTATAAGATATTAACATAAGGATAGTTCCAACCTTGCTGTAAAAAGTGGAAAAAAGGAAATAAATTGGTTATTTTTTATATAGTTTTCTTTTAATATGCATAAAATTTAATAATTTTCTGTTTTCCTTTTTGTTAGTTTGTGCTAACTCTTACATGGTTATGCCCTTATAGCTCAGTTGGTAGAGCACCTGATTTGTAATCAGGGGGTCGGGAGTTCGAGTCTCTCTGGGGGCACCATTTTATTTCTTAAACATATTGAAATATATAGTTTTTTTCTTTAAATAGCTATTTTCAGACCACCTTTTAGACCACCTTCTACAGTTTATATAATTTTACCTAATTTGTTCTTATTTGCTCCGTATTTTTCTTTGGAGTAAAAGCTAGGATCTCTTTTTTTCTCCATCTCACTGCTCTCCCTAGCTTATATGGCTCCGGAAACAACCCCTGAAGCACCCAATTGCGAATCGTTGTTGTGGATACACTAAAAAGCTGTGCACACTCACGTGTCGTTACATATCTATCTCCATCATCAAATATCATCTCATTACCTTTCTCTTTTTTATATTAATTAAATGGGTGGGAGTGCTGGAAGGCATGTGAAGCACTCCAACTTTTAAAAATTTGCAAGTTTATTTTTTAGATGTGCTTAATTTCATATTTCCAATCAGGCAATTGAGTAAGAGCTAATGCGAGTTGTCCTCTATGACACATGCATACATTGGCTTCAAAACAGGTGATTGCAACGCGCTTTTTGTTTAAAAACATTTTATATAATTTGTTTATTGCACAAGAATTATTCTTGAGAGTTGTATTTTGATAATCTTCAAAAAGGCGGTCATAATCTTTTTGTGTTTTCAAATTTCTTCGTTTTTCAGAAGCAATTCCAAGTTCAGGCATATGCATATATTCAATATCAATATTGCTCACAGCTTTCTCTAATTGTCTTTTCGAAAATCCGTGTTTTCTACTTATTGGATTTTTACGAATATCACATAAAGTTTTGATATTGTTTTCTATGAGACAACTAAGATAATTCTCAAGGGACTTACCTTCATAGCCAATGGTAAAAAAACAAAATTCCTCATCTTTAGCAGGCTGTATGATAATATGTTTGGTGTTACACACGTTTAATTTCCTTAGTAAATGGGTGGNTGGTGTTACACACGTTTAATTTCCTTAGTAAATGGGTGGGAGTGCTGGGAGGAGAGAGCACCCCCATAGGTTTAAGCAGCTTTTGCCAAAATCTTTTGCATCTCTTGTTCTATTTCCCCTAAAAAAATCTCGACCGCTTTATTGATCTCTTCAATGTGTTTCTCATCACGGAGGACGCGTTTGACTTTCATTCTCAAACCAGTAGATTTGCCTACAAAGTTTGGATTATAGCTCATGAAATCACACCATTTACGTCCAGTGCATGCCATTTGGAATTGCATTTGTGCGTGATATTCTGGT